>JAYUPS010000333.1:0-62293 GCA_043759945.1 Bdellovibrio sp. | reverse complement strand
CAGCGAAAACCCATTGGTGGCCTCGAAGCGATTTTGCTTTTCGATATAGTCGCCCTGATTAATTAAGGTAAATGTGTATTTGGGCGTTAAGTAAAAATTAAAATTTAAGGCCTGAAATACGCCGACCCCTTTTATTGGTGTGGCGTAAAATTCAATTTTCGGGTTGATCTGCCATGATTTATTGTCCGAAACACTTTCAAAACTTAAAGAGTGGGAAATCTTCAAAGGATTTTGCAATTCGACTCGGGGCTGAAATGCCGTTCGCACATTCCCTAGTTTGTTAAATAAACCAACGCTTGCTCCCACATTGCGTTCACGAGGAACTTGGCGCAAGTAACTACTTTGGGCATTACGATTGTCCTCTCTTTCATCGTAAGTGGTAAATTTTAAATTCCAGTACTCTTCAAGATTGGGAAATCGGGGATTGATACTTAATGCCGTCGAATTGCTAACGCGTTCGCTTTCCACTGAAAACGTTGAGTTTTCAACGCGAACGCTGGACTCATTTCGCTTTTCTGTGACTTTCTTACCAACGATAAATAAATCAAGGCCTTCGGCGACCCCGTCAAACCACCGAGAAAAGCGAACGTTATCTTCGATAAAGATTTGTTCCCAGGTCCGTTCGACTTCCTCGTCCTCTTCTTCGAAAGTAGGAGCCGGAATTTTTTGAGCGTGAACCATAGCCGGCAATAGGACAAGCAACAGGCAAATAAGTATTTGAATCAGATTTTGATTGGTTTTCTTGGTGACCAAATTTAATCTTCCTGCATGAGAAGGCTCATCGTTATAATTTTACTAATTTTAGTTCCGAATCTATTTCCAAGCTTAAGTTTTGCGTACACTCCGAAAGAAGGCAATATCAGTGCCATTGTTGGCCCATTTTTTAGCAAAACAAATTTTCAAGAGGCTCGCGCCACCGAAAATAAGTTTCTGAACGGAGCTGCCATCATGGCGGTTGGTGATTTTAGCGACAAAGGTTCCTTGGAAATCGGCATTTTCTACATGAGAAAACATTTTTATCGATTATTGACCCCGAGTTTGGTGGGGGAGCGCGCCGAAATAATGCATGTTACCATGGGGTACCGTCGTTGGTTGGCTTCCAGGCTTTCGGCTTCGCTGGCGATTTATTCTTCCTATTCCATCGGCCAAGCTATCCAAGTCTATAACGATTTTAGTACTGGAACCGATTTTGATACTTCGGCCCGGGACATTACCGAATACGGGTTCGACCTGGCCGTTCAGACTGAACTTTGGCAGAAGCCTTATTGGTCAGTCATTTTAGATACTCGTTATTCGGTTTCGCTCACAAAGAAAGAGCACGAAAGCAGTGATCACTATGGAGCATTGATTGGTCTTCGCTACTTGGTGCAAGAAAAAAATCCGGCATCGAAAAAGAGATAGGAAGCATGAGCACAAAAACTATTCTTTGGAGGGGATTCCTAAAGATTCTCCCCTTGCAAGGGGGAGTGATCCCTTTTGGAATCTTGTACGGCACGATCGCCACAAGTGTCGGATTTCCCTGGTGGCTGGTGCAGTTTTTTTCAATCTTGGTTTTCGGTGGCTCGTCGCAGCTGGTATTTATCGATCTTTACAGCCAAGTTGGCTCGGCCTTTCAGGCCGTTTTGGGCTCTAACATCGTGAATGCGCGCCATTTTATATACAGCGCGGGGGTCAGTCAGGAATTTTCACAATTCCCCAAAAAGTGGCGTCTGGTCTTGGGTTATTGGCTCACCGATCAACTTTATGCCATAGCACTGTCGCATCGGGAAGAGATTGATCAAATTCCGCAAGTTCAGCGGCACTGGTTTTTTCTGGGTGCGGCTTTGGGGACTTGGTTTTTTTGGATTGGATCTTCGTTTTTGGGCATTTTCTTTGGTCAGTTAATTCCGGCTTCTTGGAATCTAAGCTTTTCAATACCGCTAATGTTTATGCCCTTGGTTATCTCAGTTTGCAAAGATCGTTTCGCGTTTCTTACGGTGGTATTGTCAGTCTGTTTCGTGATTCTATTTCGGAATTTTCCTTATGGCTTGGGAGTGATTGCGGCCATACTGAGCGCGTGCTTTTGTGGCTACTTTATTCGCTGCTTTGTCGAGGCGAAAAAATGATTTCGTCAGATCAGTATTTATCCATGATCGTCGGAATGATTTGCTTGGGAATAATTACTTTTTGCTACCGTTACTCGTTCATTAGCGATCAAGGCAAAAAATTCGCTCAAAAAATACCAGAGAATTTTCTGGCTCTTCTGGGGCCTGCGGTTTTTTCCGCGATCATCTCAAATAATATTTTATCACAACCTTCGACGCCCCAAGAGTTTAGAAATAAAATTTTGGTTGCGGTTGCGGCCTTGGTGGTGGCGTATCTTACCAAAAATGTCTTGGTGACGTTACTATTTGGTTTGGCTCTTTTGCATTTTGTTCAAACTTAGTTGCACCAGTTTTTGGGGGTAACGATGCGGCTGACCTGACCGGCACGCAGATAAAGAAAATCATTGTCCGCAGAGATTTTCAACCGCTCTTCCCGTGAAGAATTTTCCCCGGTTATTTTTATTTGTCCGTAACCTTGGTTGTCTAGGCGAAGTGAACCCGTATTGTTATTTAAGAGCCACGTAAGAGCTCGACCACTCAAGGGTCGTAAATCCTGGGGGTTAATAGCTACGGAGACGGTGCCCTCGGAATCACGACACAGAATACGAAAATTAATCACCGCGAAAAAGTTTTGACGGCAGTCTTGAGAAGCTGAGTACCCGTAACCGACCCGACAGGTATCAAAAGACTTTTCTTTGAAGCCCAAAGCTTCTCGGGGCGGATCCATACCAAAAGAGCGCGACAAGCCTTCATAATCGACATTAACCGCTGCGGGCGGAACCAAGACGGGTTTCGGAGCGCCCCCTCGCGATGACCGCGGTTTTTTCAGAGCCGGCGGAACTTCGATGTCCTCAAACGGCGGATCTACCGGATCAGGTGTCGTCGTACACGCGGTCAAACCGATCGTTAGCAGAAGAAACAATACAAACTTCATTTTTTTATTATCAAAGAGCCTACGAACGAGAGCAAGAGGCTTGCGGAACTGGTCGAGGCCATTTGGGACTTGAATTGGGGAGAAAACGGGACAATCCGACAAAATTTCATTTCAGTTCGCTTTTAAAAGCCAATCGGTGCTGCACAATGATTGCAATTTAAGTCCGACAGAAACGGAGGATTTATGCAAAATCCAAATATGAATACACCGGGTGATAAAACTGCTGTGGGTAAAAAAGAAAGTTTACGCGACAAAGTCGGTGGAGCTGTCGAAGGCCTGGGCGAAAAAATTGCCGATGCCGGAGCTAAAGACCTTGGACAAAAGGTTTATAATTTGGGGGATAAAATTGAGAAAACTCACAAGAATCCAAATCATCCGAAAAAAGTTTAATTAATGCCTCGAATTAGTCTGGTCATTCCCATGATCAGCCGGGCGGCCCCACTCGAGGGGCCGTTCATTTTTGAGAACTGCAATCTTGGTATTCCGATATCAAAAAATTAATTTCTGAAATTTCTAGCGCGGTGGGATTGAAGGCGCATGCGGGATGAATCCCGGCGGCTTTGGACTGGGCCAGACGTTCTTTTAACTCTTGCAAATGACTTCGACCCAAAATCCACAAAGATTCAAATTCGTGGGTGTAGGTGCCTATGACGGACTGAGAAGCGGTTCCCGTCAAAACGACAAGATTTTCTAGATGTAAATTTTCACTCGAGTCGGACCAATTAAAAGATCCCGACATCAGGTTTTCGCGGTCGATGATCATAAATTTGTTGTGCATCTGAAAACCCAAGTAATTGCCGATTTTTAAATTATAAAACTTTACTCGCAGCTGGATGTTGGCATTACCAAAAAGCCAACGGGCGCGTTGGTTTAAATCTTTGAAATCATCTTGGCTCAACAATATCTGAATTTTTAATCCACGATCAGCCGCTCGCTTTACCGCGTCCAAAATAGGCTCGGCTCGGATCCGCGTCGTCGCGACTTCGATTTGTGATTTGGCGGCATCAATCAGCCGAACAACTTGTTCTGTTAGATTATTTTTTTCTTGGCCTTCCATCCTAAAGTGGCGGGGCGAGTTAAAAAAGATCTCAATTTCGTTTTGATCAAAAAAAGAAGGCTCATTGAAAAAGGTTTCTTTTTCAATTCCAAAGGGTTTGCTGCGGCTCCAAATTCGATCAAACTCTGTCTGATACCGATAATTTAACTCGGGCTCACCTTCAAAAAATAAAATATTCTCGTTGTAGTTCGTGAAAGAGGAAATGGACCAGTTTGCACTGCCCGTGATGACTCTCTCGAGCGAAGAGCCCGTATCCAGGACCGCAACTTTGTGGTGAACCTTGATCGCTTTCCCCAAATACCGGGCGTCAATTCCCAGGGCTTCCAACAGATTTAGCCGAGTTTCGTTGGCCTTTCGCGGACCTGGACCTTCGAAAATAATTCTTATTTTTAAAGCCCCGCTCCGCAGTCGAGCCTGAATTTCAGGAGACTTCAGTTTTTGAATAATCGGTGACCTGTCGGTGAGATCCATATTGTACATCGCGATGTCGACACGGGACTGAGCGGATCCAATCCATTCGGCAATTTTGGAAAGTGTGGGATCACGGGGATGAAATAAAACTTCGATCTTTGCGGGAGCCTGCAGGCACGTAAAAAACAAGGCTAGAGCGATAAGATTCTTCATGGGAAAAGGTATAGCCCCATTCTTCGGTCGGGGTAAATGCATAAATGAATATTTGAACTGCAGTTCGAGGATGTTTACCTATTTGGTTGTCGTCTGGGCGGGAACCGGAAAGCCCCTCGCTCTTAAAAGCGCATTAACCGAGGGGTCGCGACCGCGAAATTTACGATAGCCCTCGGCTGGATCCATCGTGTTTCCGATCGAGAAAATATAGTCATTTAATTTTTTCGCGACCGTTTTGTCGTAGGGATTTCCGACCTCGGTGAAAGCTTCAAAAGCGTCATGGTCCAAAACCTGCGACCACAGGTAACTGTAATATCCGGCAGCGTAGCTGTCGCTTGAGAACAAATGACCGAACGCCGGGATCCGATGGCGCATAACAATCTCCGAGGGCATACCAATCTCTTTCAAGGTGTCTTTTTCGAATTTCGCAGGGTCGATTGTTTTATCTCCGGCGAGATGAAGTTTCATGTCAACAATCGCCGAGGACAGGAATTCGACGGTCGCAAAGCCTTCGTTAAAAGTTCGAGCTTTTTCAATTTTCGCAATCAGGTCTTTTGGAAGTGATTTGCCTTCCTTGTTTTTTAAAAGCGCCATGACGTCGGGAGTTTCTAAAAAGTTTTCGTAAACTTGCGACGGAAACTCGACAAAGTCCCGGGCCGTGTTCGTTCCCGAAATGCTCGGGTAGGTAACGTTGGAGCTAAGACCATGGATGGCGTGTCCGAATTCATGAAACATGGTGATGGCATCATCCCATGAGATCAGAACGGGCTGGCCCGGCTTTGTTTTGATAAAGTTCGAGTTATTCGAAACGATGGTTGTAATAGGAAATTCATCCACCTTGTTTTGCTCGCGATAGGCCGACATCCAAGCGCCCGAATTTTTTCCGGTGCGCGCGTAAGGGTCAAAATACCAGAGACCCACTTGTTTTCCGTCTCGGGAAACTTTGTAAACCGTTTGATCTCTGTGAAAAGTAGGAATGCCGGTCAACTTTGAAAATTTTAAATTAAAAAGCTTACCTGCTGATAAAAACAGTCCTTTTTGAATGTTGTCCAGTTGCAGGTAGGGCTTGACCAAGTTGAAATCCAGATCGAATTTTGCTTGGCGAACTTTCTCGGCGTAATAGCGATAATCCCAAGCGGCGATTTTAAATCCGCCTTTTTCGTTATCGACAATGGCTTGCATGTCCGCCACTTCTTTTTTCGCTTGGGCTAAGGCAGGAGTCCAAACCTTCATCATCAGATCCATGGCTTGTTGGGGATCTTTGGCCATTGTGTCGGCCAAGCGCCAGTGAGCAAAAGTCGGAAAACCCAATATTTTTGCCCGTTCGGCCCGAAGTTTTAAGATCTCCGTCACCACTTTGTTGTTATTGAAAGAATTGTTGTTGTCGCCGCGAGAGGTCCACATCTTAAAAGCTTTTTCGCGCAAAGGACGATTTGAAGAGTAGGTCAAGAACGGCTCAACCGAAGAACGAGTATTCGTCAAAACCCATTTGCCATTTAATTTTTTCGCGGTGGCCTCGCCGGCGGCGGCATCGATCACGCTTTGGGGCAGGTTCGCCAGATCTTCTTTTTTCTCGATGACCATGAATTCATTTTCTTCATCGGCCAACTGGTTTTGGCTAAACTGCGTCGTTAACGTTGCCAATTTTTGGTTAAGCTCGGTAATTTTCAATTTTTGCTTACCATCAAGTTTTGCGCCCTGAAGGATAAAACGGTTCCACTGGTACCATGACAAACGTTGTTGTTCTGGATTTAATTTTACTTTTTCCGGCGAATTATAAATAGTTTCGATGCGCTTAAAAAGTTTTTGATTCTGTATAATTTCATCTTGAAAGGCCGCAAGCTTTGGTGCCATTTCTTTTTCAATGACTTGAAAGTCGGGAGTGCTCATCGAACCGCTCCAAGTGTAATAATAACCCAGAACGCGATCCAGGGTGCGTCCTGATTTTTCCAAAGCGGCCAGGGTATTTTCAAAAGTCGGTGCCGCAGGATTCTCGGCGATGGTTTTAATTTCGGTTCGAAGTTGATTCATACCCTCTTCGATCGCGGAATTAAAGTCGGCGACCTTGACCTTGTCAAATTCGGGAACTCCGCCATAGGGACCCTTCCACCAGTTGTTAAGCAAAGGGTTTGGTGTCGTGACAGACAAGGCAATCGAAGCCGTCATAAATACTCCAGAAAATACGGACATTACTTTCTTCATGTTTTCTCTCTCTCAAAAAGTTTTCGCATCGATGACGAATCGATATTTAACGTCGCCCTTAATTGTGCGTTCATAGGCTTGGTTGATCTGATCTGCAGAAATTAACTCAATGTCGGAAAATACTTTCTTAGCGGCGCAGAAGTCGAGCATTTCCTGAGTTTCTTTAACTCCACCAATCAGAGAGCCCGTTAACTTTTTGCGTCCTCCAATTAAAGCAAAGGCCGCCACTTGATTTGGTTCTGGAGCAACGCCGACCAGCACCATGGTGCCGTCAATCTTCAAAGTCCCTAAAAACGGGGAAAAATCGTGATTGGCCGACACAGTATTAATGATGAGATCCAGCTTTCCGGCAAGGGCTGCAAAATTAGCAGGATCTTTAGTGATCACGAAATTTTTTGCTCCCAGTTTTTTTGCGTCAGCCTCTTTATTCGGTGAAGTGCTAAATACTGTGACCTCGGCGCCCATTGCTTTTGCGATTTTCACACCCATGTGACCAAGACCACCCAGGCCCACGATTCCGACTTTGGAACCTTTTTTAACTTTGTATCTTTTCAAGGGCGAGTAAGTCGTAATTCCCGCGCACAGGAGCGGAGCCACGCGATCGAGCGGCAAGCCCTTTTTGATCTTGAAAACGTAGGCGTCTTTCACGGTGATCAGAGTGGAGTAACCGCCCTGGGTCAGAGTTTTTTTATCGGCTTCGGTGCTCGCATAGGTAAAGGAAACATGCTTTTGGCAAAATTGCTGTTCGTTGGCTTTGCAACTTACGCATTTTCCACAAGAGTCCACAAAACATCCGACTCCGGCAAGATCATCGACTTTAAACCGCTTCACTTTTTTACCGACACGAATCACTTTGCCGACAATTTCATGGCCGGGAACACAGGGATATTTTACTGGACCCCATTCGCTGCGGGCTGTGTGAATGTCCGAGTGACAGATCCCACAAAATGCGATTTCGATAACAACGTCATCCGGTTTTGGCTCCCGGCGATCAAATTCATAGGGTTGAAGGGGTGAACTGGCCGAGAACGCAGCGTAGGCTTTGGTTTTCATGGTGGTCTCCTAGACATCTTTTATACCTAAGGATATCAGACTGTTAAGGACTTATTATCGCAGCTAATTTTATTAAACTATCTTAAGCCATGTATCTCCGATACGATCTTTAGATGGCTGCACCTCGTTGTTCAAATAATAATCACTCTCGTATGAATGTTCCCGTCCGTTTTTGCTCCGATTGTGGAGAGGTTGTGGGGCGTGATATCTCAAGTAAATCTTGCTCCCCCGAATCCCATGCTAAGCGTCGGAAAGATCGCAATAAATTCTGCAATGATTGCGGAAAATCTTTAACAACGAATTAGTGGCTTTCAGCCCTAAGCTTCGATGACTTTTTCAACTCGACGGTCTGGCACGAGCCAGATAATCGCCACGGCAATGTAGAGCGTCAGCGAAATGTAGGGATTAACAAAGGCCAGCCCGATACCCATCGAATAAATTAACAAGGAAAGTCGCCCTTTGAAATCGTCGCCAATTGCTTTTGCTAAGTCAGAATCTTTTCCATGATGTTTAGTTAAAACCTGCGCCAAAATGTAATAGGCCACACCGCACATAAAGAGCGCGACGCCATAAAGTGCAACGGGCAGTTCCTGAAAGTTATTTTCGCCGGACCAGGCAGTAACAAAAGGTGTAATCGAAAGCCAAAATAACAAATGCATATTTGCCCACAAAATCGGACCGTTAACGACTTTTACGATTTGAAACAGATGGTGGTGATTGTTCCAATAAATTCCGACGTAGATGAAACTCAAAATGTAACTTAAAAATATTGGAGCCAGGGGAACTAGATTTTCAAAACTTGCGCCGTGAGGAACCTTTAATTCTAAAACCATGATGGTGATGATAATTGCCATAACACCATCACTAAATGCCTCGAGTCGATTTTTGTTCATTGCTTCGCATCCTCTATGTAAATAATATGTAAATCAATGGCACTTCCGATTTTGTCCGCCAAATACTATTTGGATCACTTTTTTGAACTGATCGAAGTGCTTGAGGAACATTATCAACCTGTTCTCCAGGAAGCACACAAGGAATTCTTGTTGGAGTTCCGGGAATTGTCGGAAGACGCACAGTGCATATTCGTACGCATGATCAACCGCAAAGGCGAAATCTTTAGTCTGAAGTCTTTTAAGAAGTATTCGGAAATTGCAGACCCGATCCAATGCATCGCGGAACTGCAGAGCAAAAGTTTCGTCGCGGTTCCCGCCGAACAGGACAAATCCCAGCTTCCGGATTTTCTGACCAAATCAAATTTACGAACCTGGCTCCTGAAATCAGGGTTCGAGGTCAAGTCCTCGGCATCCCGAGAAGAAATTATCGATTTTGCCAGAACAAATCTAGAGTCTTTGTTGCTGCCCCATTTGCCGAATGCGGAGGATATCGTTGTTCAAAAAAAGGGTGCGGATCTCGACTACCTGTTTTTTCTGTATTTTGGACGAATTCAGAAATCATTAGGCTTGTACACCCTACGGGATTTGGGCATTCGCAAAACGAGCACTTTGAAAACTAATTTTAAGCCTCGCTTTTCAGTTTTGGAAGAAGCTTACACCGAGTATCAATTATCCCACAAAGTTGAAACTTTTCAGGAGCTAAAAGACTCCGAACAAGTCCGTGAGCTTCTGAACTTTTGTAAGATTCAAAAGGATTTGAAGCCAACAGCGTTGGCGTTGAAGGATCAACTTTTATTGGACATCGCAAGTCAATCCGAGATCAGAGATCCCGAAATTGCTCTGCAAGCTTTGGCAGAATGCCGGACTCCACCGGCAAAAGAGCGCCAAGCGCGACTTCTTTACAAACTCAGCCGCAAAGAAGAATGCCGCGCACTTTTGAATGCGATAATTCAAGAACCAGCCGGCGATGAAGAACTGTTGTTTGCCGAAGATTTTTTAGCGCGCAAATTTGACAAGAAAAAAGTCGGTTATCTAACCGAGATTCTTCAGAATGCCAAAGAGCTGACTTTGAGTGATTTTTACCTTAGGAAACCAGAGCGTGGCGTTCGCGATTTCTTTCGGAAACAAGGCTTTGCTGCTCATTTTACCGAAAATTATTTGTGGGTGGGACTTTTTGGTCTTTTGTTTTGGGACGAACTCTTCGAAAACGAAGGGACGGCAATTTTTAATCCCTTTGAACGATCCCCCAGTGATCTTGTGGGTCCTGAATTCTACGATAATCACAAATTAGACGTGGAGAAAAAGCTTTTGCTTCTCTCGGACCTAAAAAATACCGAAAAATACATTTTGAAAACCGTGACCCAGCATTACGGAAAACTGAACGATATTTTTCAGTGGCATCCCAATCTTTTAACGACGGTGCTCGAGTTTTTAAGAAATTCGCAGGGAAAAAACTTGGCATTGATCTTTCGGACGATGGCTCAAAAATTTAGTTCTTACCACAGCGGCTACCCGGATCTGATGGTTGTGAAACAGGGCATTCCGTCCTTTGTCGAAGTAAAAGCCGAAGGCGACAGTCTTCGCACCAAACAACTTTCTAAAGTGCGACTACTGACCGAAGCGGGTTTTGAAGTTGAAATACTAAAAGTGCGCTGGCAAACGGATCCGAATCAAGTTTACGTGGTGGTCGACGTAGAAACCACCGGGGGATCTTCAGGTTTTCACCGTTGTACCGAAATCGGCGCGGTCAAAGTCCAAAACGGCGAAATTATCGACGAGTTTCAAACTTTGCTAAATCCCGGAAGACCGATTCCCCGCAACATCACGATGATCACGGGAATCAATGACGAAATGGTAAAAAACGCACCGGTTTTTGCCGAAGTGGCAGATCGTTTTCAGGAATTCACCAAAGGCGCTATTTTTGTCGCGCACAACGTGAGGTTTGATTACGGATTTATTCAGCGCGAATTCCAAAGACTAGATTCAAATTATGTTCGTCCGCAGATGTGCACGGTGGCCGGAATGCGTAAAAACTTTCCGGGAATTTCCTCTTACAGCCTGAAAAATCTGACGAGTCACTTTGATATTAAACTGGAGCAACATCACCGTGCGATGTGCGATGCTCGGGCCGCAGCCCAGCTGCTTCTGATGATTAACGGAAGACGCATTGAGCCCCCGGCAAAGGATCAGATGACAGCGGACCCCATCTCATGACAACTTGAGATTCAATCAAGGAGCATACAGATGGCAAAATTGGCATTCCAAGGAACCCCGGTAAATACGGTTGGCGATCTTCCCAAAGTTGGACAGACCGTGAATTTCTCAAAACTTGTAAAAACGGATCTGACCGAAATTTCAACGGATCAATTTGCTGGAAAATTCAAAGTTATGAATATTTTCCCGAGCATCGATACCGGCGTTTGCGCCGCTTCGGTTCGCCGATTTAACAAAGAAGCCAGCGGGCTAAAAAATACGACGGTCATTAATGTTTCCTATGATCTTCCGTTTGCGCTCGCGCGTTTTTGTGGTGCCGAAGGAATTAAAAATTGCGAGACGGTTTCCGCGTTCAGAAGCCCTCTTGGAAAAGAGTGGGGACTGCAGCTCGCGGACAGTGCATTTATGGGCTTGATGGCCCGAGCGGTTGTGATTTTGTCCCCCGACAACAAAGTCGTTTACACCGAACTTGTGCCGGACATTACTCAAGAGCCCAATTACGAAGCCGCATTGAAGGCGATTCGCTAGGGCTTGTTTAAGAACGACGTCGTCGCGGGGGACCACCGCGACGATTACCACCGCCGCCACTACCGGGTCTGCGACCCTCGATTTGGGCTTTGGCTTTGCCGACGCTCATGATGCTCGCCCGGGCCGCAGTTTCCGAATGATAGGGCTGATCGGTAACGACCTCGATCACTTGTTTTGTGGTGCGTTCGATGCTGGCTAAATAAGATTTTTCTTCGCCCGTCACCAGAGAGATGGCAGAACCATCGGCTCCGGCACGAGCCGTTCGTCCGATCCGGTGAACGTAGCTCTCAGGAATATTTGAAAGTTCGTAGTTTATAACGTGGGTGATTCCATCGATATCAATTCCACGGGAGGCTATGTCGGTCGCAACTAAAACCTTCACGCGATCGTTTGTGAAGTCTTGAATGGCTCGTTGACGGGCTCCCTGTGATTTATTTCCGTGAATCGCGGCCGAAGAAATTCCATTCTTCAAAAGTTTTTCGCTGACTTTGTTGGCGACGTGTTTCATCTCGACAAAGACCAAAGTTTTCTTTTGGCTTTTGTGTTTCAACAAATGAACTAACAAATCCATCTTGTCTTTTTTCTCGACGAACATAACCATCTGGTGAATTCGCTCGACCGTGGTCGCCGGCGGAGTGACTTCGACTTTTTGAGGATGCTTTAAAATGGTGTGCGCCAAAGTTTGAATTTCCGGCGGCATCGTTGCTGAAAAAAACAAATTATGACGTTTCGCAGGCAGGAGCGGCAGTATGCGTTTAATATCGCGCATGAAACCCATGTCAAGCATGCGATCGGCTTCGTCCAAAACAAAAATTTCAACCCGATCTAATTTTAAATGTCTTTGTTCGATCAAATCTAAAAGTCGTCCCGGAGTGGCAACCAAAACATCGGTTCCTTGGGAAAGATCCCGAACTTGAGTTCCCTGGCCAACGCCGCCGTAAATGACTGAGTATTTTTGTTTCAAACCATTGCCGTAGGTCAAAAGACTTTGATGAATTTGAATAGCCAGCTCGCGGGTCGGAGTTAAAACCAGCACCCGGGGGCATCGCGGTTCGCGGCGGATCTGACGTTGATGCAATAAATCTAAAATCGGCAAACAAAACGCCGCAGTTTTTCCGGTTCCGGTTTGAGCGATCCCTAGCAAATCATGACCCTGTAAAATTACGGGGATGGCTTGTTGTTGAATCGGCGTCGGGGTGTCGTATCCGGCCAGTTTGAGGGAGTTCTGGATGATCGGATTCAGGTTCAAATCAGCAAATTGAGTCATGGTTTCCATTCAAAAAAGAGAGTGTTCTTAGTACCGAGAGCGGGTCTTGAAGTCGACTCCTTTCTGTCCTAGCTTCGGTAATGATGAAAACTCGAGCTCATTTCAATGCTAAAACCTTTAATTATTTCAAAAACGCCAAAGCCAATCGCAATAAACGCACGTGGTTTGAAAAAAATAGGGAACTGTACGAAGCCGAAGTAAAGGGGCCGATGGTACAAATTTTAGAAAAGATTCGTCGCGAATTGCAGGAAGATTTGCCCCGAATCCGGATCGACTCGAAAGTGTTAACACGACCCTTGAATTCTAAAAATAAATCCGACCAGGGTCTTGTCAAAACGACTTCGCATTTCACCCTTTGGGAAAAACGAACCTCACTTTTTGAATGGAATCCGACTATTTATTTTCAAATCGGGAACGATCCCGAAGACAATGTTTTGGGCGTTGGTCTGTACATGGTCAGCTCGCGACAAATGAGTTTGATGCGAACCAAAATCGCCGAAGAATACCTGGAGCTTAACGAAATTTTAACGGAGCGAAAGTTTAAACAAATTTGGCGAGGTTTTGAAGGGGAAAAATTTGTCCGCTACCCCAAAGGTTTTCCGATCGATCAGCCCTATTCAAAGTTG
Source organism: Bdellovibrio sp. (assembly GCA_043759945.1). GTDB lineage: Bacteria > Bdellovibrionota > Bdellovibrionia > Bdellovibrionales > Bdellovibrionaceae > JAYUPS01. Next base: position 48,811 of record JAYUPS010000333.1, on the reverse strand, counting down.
TTGATGAATAAACAATTCTTTATTGCTCGACATTTCACAAAGCAGGAACTGAAGAGTCCAAAGTTGGCCCAGCAAATCGGAAATGAATTGCGGGTCGCCATGCCATTTTTTAAATTTGTAAGAGCCACCGTCGGCGTTTATAGTCGGCGTTCCTAAACAAAAAGTTTACCTTATAAGGAGGTTTCTATGACTCTTAGATTGGGCGACACCGCCCCGGATTTTACACAAGAATCGACCGAAGGTCCCATTTCGTTTCACAAGTGGTTGGGGAATAGCTGGGGGGTATTATTCTCGCACCCGCGTGACTTTACTCCGGTTTGCACGACGGAATTAGGAGAAGCTTCCAAGTTAAAGCCGCAATTTGATCAACGAAACGTGAAAGTTTTGGGTTTGAGTGTGGACCCCTTGGCAGATCATGTAAAATGGGTAGGTGATATTCAGGAAACCCAAGGCTGCGCGCTGAATTTCCCCTTGCTGGCCGATCCAGATAAAAAAGTTTCAACTTTATTTGATATGATTCACCCGAACGCGAACGACACTTTCACCGTACGCTCCGTCTTTGTTATTGATCCCAATAAAAAGATTCGTTTGATTCTGACTTACCCTGCGAGCACGGGCCGAAATTTTACCGAACTTTTACGCGTTATTGACTCTTTGCAATTAACTGACAAATACAAGGTCGCGACGCCGGTGAATTGGAAAGATGGGCAAGACGTTATCATCGTTCCCTCTTTGCAGGATGAGGCTGAAATGAAACGGTTGTTCCCGAAAGGGTACAAAGTTATTAAACCCTATTTGCGAATAACCCCGCAGCCAAACCGTTAATCTTAGGCGGTATTCATAACAAAATAAAAAAGGCTGCCTTGCGAGCAGCCTTTTTTATTTTTTATAACTTATCAAAAATTAATAGGTTGTTTTTGTAGTTTCTGTCTCGGTCTCAGCTTTAGTTTTTCCGGTCTTCTTCTTCTTCTTAGCAGTTTCTTTGGTATTGGGCTTAGTCTCGTTGTAAAGTTCTTTGGCCATCATGTCCGTTTTTTTCACTGTTTTTTCAGTGGTCGTGTCGGTCGTTGCAGAAGTTGTGCTTTCAACATCTGAAGCGTTGGCAGTTGCGATCATCAGGATGCTAACAAGAGCAGTAACGATGGATTTCATAGTATCTCCTTGGGTTGGTTTTGTCTGTAACACTTGGATTATTGATAATCAGTGCTGCTGGCAACCTGCGCGCAGAGCAGAAAGAGTTAATTCTAAAGAACTGGCCCCTTTGCGTGGTGTTTTAGCATAGCTTTTAGTGTTTGAAGTCCTGGCTGAGTCTTTGCGATTCTACCAAAGCATGACCATCCAATGCCCTAGTTGTGGAAGCTTACGCAATGCTCTGAGCGGATCTCGGCCAATCCGTAAAGACGGCAAGTACCGCAGGGTTTCTGACGGGCAAGCTGTTCAGAGATTCTGGTGTGAGCGGTGCGACAAACACTTTTCCCAAAGCACTTTTGATGATCTATGCTTGGATTCACAATGAACGACTTCGATCTAAATAAGGGGCCGTCCGGGCCAAAAAGGACGCCGTCCTTTTGATCCTGTTTCGGTCGAACCCTCCCGGTTCGACCGACCTTGAATTTAAGTTTAGGAAAATATCTGTGAGAAACAGCTTGGTTAAAACTAACACCACGCAAAGGGGCCAGTTTGTAATTCTAATTAAACTCTCTGCCCCAGACCTTGGACCGAATTCTTGGGACTTGGCGTAATCGCAATCTTTTTCGGCAATTCAAGGCAACACCGACGCCTCACATTGAAGTCCGGGATACTTTCACTAAGGAGTACATCGTGGGAACTAAATGGGGATTTTGGCTGAGTCTTTTGAACTTAAGTCTTTTCGCGGCAATAGCCATGGCGAACCCTTTTCAAAAAATTCAAGGCGACGAACCAGTTTGTTTTTCGAAATCTTACGACCGCAGTCACATGAATGCGCGCCCCAACCAAACCGTACAGGCCTTGGACCTGAAATTCAAAGCAGATACCAGGAACGCGGGTATGCTCACCCTAGATATCATAGGCACCGTTCGGGGCCCTAAGGGGGGATTCAAAGTCTACAAAACCAGTATGATGTGCAATCAAAATTCGACCTCACTGCATTGCTTTATAGAGTGCGACGGAGGATCTGCCGACATCAGTTGGGAAAATGCTTTCACCGAGAATGGCATCACCTTTAAAAATAACGGATTCGTAATGTACGGCGGCTGCGGAGAAGACGTCAATGAAGAGGACATCCTTTGGATTGATCCCAAAGCCCAGGGCGATGATGTATTTATTTTAGAACCGACGAAGTTTTGTCTAGACCAGGGGCCGCCAACTGGATGATATCGACGGCTATGTTAAATATCTTAAACGCTCTTTTTGGGCTGCTAGTTTTGATTGGAATTGCTTTTGTCTTTTCAGAAAACCGCCGACTTTTTCCGTGGCGACAGATTGCTTGGGGCGTCGGCCTGCAAATCTTTTTTTGCCTTTTGGTTCTTGGCATTCCGGCGCTGGAAGTTCCTGGTCCTTTACGTTTTATCTTTGAAGCCGCAAACACTTTGATCAATCGGGTTATTGATTTTTCAGTTGAGGGAAGTCGCTTCATCTTTGGCGAATTGGCCGAATCTAAGAAACTTGGTTTTATTTTTGCCTTCCAGGTTTTGCCGACAATTATTTTTATCGGATCTTTGATGTCGATTCTTTACCACCTGCGTATCATGCAACGAATCACCTACGGATTTGCGATCATCATGCAAAAAACGTTGAAGACTTCGGGTGCCGAAACTCTGGCTTGCGCCGCAAATATTTTTGTCGGGCAGACGGAAGCCGCCCTGGTGATTAAACCCTACATTGCCAAAATGACCCGCAGTGAGCTTTTGTGTCTGATGGTTGGCGGGATGGCCAACACGGCCGGAGGAGTTCTAGCAGCCTATGTCGGCTTGCTGCGAGACCGAATTCCCGACATCGGCGGTCACTTGTTGACCGCCAGTATTCTCAGCGCGCCGGCGGCACTTTTATTAACGAAAATAATTCTCCCGGAAACTGAGAAGCCTGAAACTTTGGGATCTTTGCCCAAAGATATGGACCGCAGTCCGCACGCCAATGTTATTGATGCCGCGGCCAGCGGCGCTAGCGAGGGACTGAGTTTGGCTCTGAATGTCGGAGCGATGTTGATCGCTTTTATTGCGCTGATCGCACTTTTAAATGCGGGCATCGGATGGTTGGGTGGACTTGCCGGATTTGACAATTTGTCTTTGCAATTAATATTGGGCTGGATATTGGCCCCGTTTGCTTGGGCTATCGGAGTGCCCGCGAGCGAAATGACTTTGGCCGGAGCTCTTTTAGGTGAAAAAACAATTTTAAACGAATTTGTAGCCTATGTTCATTTGGCCGAAATGAAGACCACATTGAGCGATCGTACTTTTATTTTAATGAGTTACGCTTTAAGTGGGTTTGCCAATTTCTCTTCGATCGCAATTCAAATTGGTGGAATCTCACCGCTGGCGCCCCATCGCCGGTCCGACTTGGCGAAGCTGGGATTAAAAGCCGTCTTAGGTGGGACCTTGGCTTCGATGATGACCGCTGCTGTGGTCGGCGCTTTTATTTAAAAAAAGAAGAGGGGAGCAAAGCTCCCCTCGATTGAAGACTACTCTTCATCCATGTCTTTAGATGGAGTTGAACGATCTGAACGACCTGTGTCAGATTGTTTTTTGTTAGCGTCAAATCCTGCAGATTTTTGATCTGTAGAACCGCCGGAACGTTGAGCTTGTTTTTGGTCTTGTTCTTGACCACCAGCTCTTGAAGGTTGTTGTGAACCACCTTGTTGGTTTTGGTTCGGTTGTTGTGCCATCTGATTACTCCTTGGTTGAGGATCCGAAGATCCATTGGTTAAAGGGATTTTTATTCGCTCGTGCGACGAACACAGAGATACGAAGCAAGATCTTGGCCATCATAAAATTTTTGGTCAGGCATCAGTTGTTTTGAGCTCGTTCAAAAAATTTGTTTTGTTACGTGGAAAAAAAGGCCGATTCGTTTTATGAAGAGGGAATTTTTGAATCTTCAAGAAGCGGAGCGGAGCTAAAATGGCAGAACTTAAGAAATCATTAGGATTGGGTTTTCTGACATTTTATGGAACCGGCATGATTTTAGGCGCAGGGATTTATTCTGTGATTGGAAAAGCGGCCGGCGAGACAGGATACAGTTTGTGGATTGGATTTATTTTTGCGGCAATTATGGCATTAATTACGGGCCTGTCTTACGCCGAACTGTCCACAATGTATCCAAAAGCGGGCGGCGAATTTGTGTATCTAAGCCATGCTTTTGAAAAGCAGGGATGGCTGGCAAAAACTATCGGCATGGCCATGGTGTTTTCAGGAATTGCAACGGCTTGCACGGTCGCACTCGCTTTCAGTGGCTATTTAAATGAATTTATCGAAATGCCGACAATGCTAATTGCTGGAGCCGTACTTTTCTTGGCAACCTTTGTAAATTTAGTTGGAGTTAAAGAGTCTGGATGGACCAACATTTTATTTACGTTAATCGAGATTGGTGGACTTTTGCTGTTCATTGGTCTTGCTTGGACGACCGATAAATTTGGGACTAATTTATCAATGCAAATCCATTGGGGAACTTTGTCGGGAACGGCGTTGATTGTATTTTCGTATTTTGGTTTCGAAAATATTGTCAATCTAGCCGAAGAAGCCAAAGATCCTGAAAAAGATTTGCCGCGCGCAATTCTTATCAGCATCGGCGTTTCAACTCTGCTTTATATTTTAGTAAGTGTTGCCGCATTGGCGCTTTTGACACCCCAGGCACTGGCAGAATCAGATGCTGTACTGGCAGTTGCGGCCAGAACGAAATCTGAAAAAATCGCTCAAATCCTGGGAGCCATTGCTTTGTTTTCGACGGCCAACACCGCACTTATTGCGATGATTGGATCAAGTCGAGTGCTCTACGGAATGGGAAAAGCTAAGGCTATTCCGAAATATCTTTCTAAGGTTTCAAAATCTCGTCAGTCGCCTTGGGTTGCGATTTTGTTTTGCGGAGGAGCCTCTTGGTTATTACTTCCATTGGGTAGAATTGAATCCGTTGCGGCGGTGTCTTCTTTGGCAACGATAATCAGTTTTTTTGCTGTTAATATTGCGCTGATTTCTCTTCGATTTTCTAATCCGAATAAAAAACGTCCCTTTAAAACTCCCTTTAGTTTTCGCCGAGTTCCGATTTTACCTGTATTCGGAGCCCTGCTTTCGGTCCTTTTCATTTCGCAGTTTTCCAAAGAGACTTATGTGATCTGTGCTGCAGTTTTAGGTTCATTGGCTCTTTATTTCGTTTTAACACCCAGCTCTGCAAACTAATTGGGGCTTATTTCCCAAATTCTTAGACAAATTCTCCCCACAATAGCCTTGAAACCAATCCTTCTGGTGAAGAGCCTGCGGCACGCCCCATGCTCTCTCAAACTGCAGTTTTAGATTCGATTTTCCCGGAGGCTTTAATGAGAGTTCATCAACCTAGAAAAATTCGCTACGGAATTGTGGGTCTGGGTCATATTGCTCAAACGGCGATGATGCCGGCATTTGTACATGCTAAAGAAAACTCAGTTTTGTGCGCACTCATATCGGGTGATCCGGTTAAACTCGCTAAGCTTGGAAAAACCTATGGGGTATCAAACCTTTATAGTCGTGACGGACTTGAAGAATGTTTAGCTAGTGGCGATATCGATGCACTTTACGTCGCAACCCCAAACAACAAACACAAGGACATTGTTCAACTTGCCGCGCATCACGGAATACATGTGCTTTGCGAGAAGCCCATGGAATTGGACGAAATTAGCTGCCAATCCATGATTGATTCGGCGGACGCTCATGGCATTAAGTTGATGATTGCTTACCGACTGCATTTTGAAACTGCAAACCTGCAAGCCATCGAAATCGCTCGTTCAAAACGCTTGGGTGAATTGAAAGTTTTTAGTTCCGTTTTTACGATGCAATTGCAAGATCGAAAAAATATTCGTTTGCAGGCCGAAATGGGGGGCGGTCCGTTGTACGACATCGGAATTTACTGCATCAATGCGGCCCGAAATATTTTTCACCAAGAACCGATCGAGGTCTTTGCAATACCCTCGAGCACCGGGGATTCACGGTTTACTGAAGTCGATGAGATGGTTAGCGTCATCATGCGATTTCCAAAGGGTCAATTGGCGACTTTTACGGTGAGCTTTGGCGCGGCAGAGGCTTCCAGTTATGATTTAATTGGGACTACGGGACGTATCCACATCGAAAGTGGCTATGACTATGCTCATCCGATGGAACTTGAAATCACCCGCGACAAAGTCGTAAAGAAGAAAAAATTCCAAAAGAAAGATCAGTTTGCCTCGGAGCTGATCTACTTTTCAAATTGTATACTCAATAACATAAAGCCCGAGCCGTCGGGGCTTGAGGGTCTTGCCGATGTTCGGGTCATCGAGGCCGTTAATCGATCACTCAAAGGGCGTTGTTCGGTGACTTTAAGTGCGGAAGAAGCTCCCCAAAAAGTAAAATGGCCCAGCATGTCCCAAAGAATTGAGCGCCCGGCATTGAGCCGCGCCCCAGAACCCGTGCACGCGAAAGAACTCTAGGTAACATTCAGATGATTTTATTTAGTTTGATTGATTTCAATTCACTGAAAGACCGAATTATTAAACACGATTTACTGACCATGGCTGCGGCATTGGCTTTTTACACGGCATTGGCTTTGTCACCCGTTATGATTCTTCTACTTTCCTTTCTGGGATCCTTGAACCTGGGTTTGCAGCAAGAGTTGCTTATTCAGGTCCAGAATATGATGGGAACCGAAGCGGCCAGCGTTTTGGAAACCATTATTCTAAGCTCCACAGGCAGCAAATCGCTTATCGCAAAAGCTGATGCCTGGAGTCTGGCAGTCGTGCTTTTTTCTGGAAGCATTATTTTTTCTCAGCTGCAATCTTCGCTGAATGTGATTTTTGAATCCGCAGAGCCTGCGCCCGTCAGTGCGAAATGGTGGAATGCCATTGGCGAATACGTGATTCGTCGTTTGGTTTGTATTGGAGTCATGGTGACCTTTGTCGCCATTTCGGTAGTTTCGCTGGCGGGATCTACCTTCTTATCTCTCGTGGTGACTTCAGAATTTAAGGGCTCGATCGCGATTGTGCATCATATCCTGTCTTTTGGAGTTTATTCGGGAGTGTTCGCCTTGGTCTTTCGATGGATGCCAGATCGCAAGGTATCTTGGCGCGCGACCCTTCAAGGGGGTGCGATCACCGCTGTGCTTTTTGTCCTGGGAAAAATTCTGATTGGTGTTTACCTGGGGCAAGCAGCCGTTGGTTCGGCTTACGGAGCTGCCGGTTCGTTTGTGGTTTTCTTAGTCTGGATTTACTATTCTTCGGTTATCGTCTTTTTGGGTGCCGAGTTCTCGGCGCTTTTATCCCCGACCACCAAGTTTAAGTCCTACCGACGAGTTGGTGCAGAAGTGGCAATGACATGAAAAGGAAAATAGCTATTGTCCTGGTCCTGTTGGTTTTGTTAGTCGGCGTGCGCGCGGCTTTGCCAATGATCGGGAAGAAAACCATCAACTGGGCGCTTTCTACCAAAATGGAAGCTTACACCGGTTCTCTGCAAGATTTTGACTTAAGCTTGTATCGCGGAGCCTACCAACTGCAGGGGTTGGTTCTACAAAAGAAAAATTCCAAACTGGATCCAATAATTAGCGTGAGCGAGGCGGATTTATCGGTGGCGTGGCGCGAATTATTTCGCGGGAAAATACTGGCGGATATCATTATTGATAATGCCGTTGTGAAACTCTCCGACAGTCAGGACGGAGAAAAAAAGCAATTGGGCAATGACGAAAAAAATTGGCGTGATGTGCTTCAGGTTTTAATTCCAGTTTCCATCGAAAGTTTACAGATTAAAAACTCTTCGATTCAATTTTCAAACTCGGATTTAGGAAAAAATATACCGGTGAAGATAGAAAAAATTGATTTCAAAGTCGAGAACCTACGAAGCCATGTGCGACGCGGCTCAAAGGACCTAAGTCCTTTTTTTCTGAAAGCTCGGGTTCAAGAGCACGCCGATTTGAAGGTTAACGGGCGCGCGGATGCCATGGCGAAAAGTTTGCGCGGCGATATAAACGTTGAAATCGAAAATTTTCAACCCCAGACAATGAATGCGCTTCTGCTTCACTATTTGCCGCTCGATATCACCAAAGGCAGCGTCAGTGTTTTTGGCGAAGCCGCGATGTCAAAGGGCGAGGTTGTCGGGTACGCCAATCTCTATTTAAAAGACTTTGATGTCATAGCGCCCCAGCAGAATTTAGTTTCGTTAAAACATTTCGGATTAGAAATTGCGAGTGCCTTCGCGAATTGGTTCTTGAAGAACAACGACAATAAATCGGTCTCCGCGCATGTCCCGTTTGAGCGTCGAGGCGGAAAATTCAATGTCGACGGCTCCACCGCATTTTGGTCCGCGGTTAAAAATCGCAAGGGTGATGTGAAGCCCGGTTTTGGAAACGGAATCGACTTAAAGAATCTCGAGAGTCGACCGGAGACAGACAATGGCGGATGACCAAGTCGAATCGGCGATCAACTTAATATTTTCGCAAAAGAATTATCCTTGTGTGGCGGCGCTAAGGTCTTTTAACAAAAAGGATTATCAGCTAAAAATTTATGATGAATTTGGGAAGAAGTATCAACGACCCGAATTGCGGGAAGATCTATTGGCCTATAAAGTTATCTACCAGAAGACCAAATCGCCTTACTTTACTTTCTGGGCAGTGTTTAAAAATTCAGGGGAAATGAACGAAGCGCAGTTTGAATCGCGACTTTGGAGCGAACTTTCTTCGTTGACTAGCCTAAAAACCAAAACGTTCGACAAAGATCCTGATTTTAGCAACAATCCCGAGGACCATAATTTTTGCTTTTCGCTCGAGGGCATGGCTTTTTTTGTCGTCGGATTGCACCCCGAAAGTTCTCGCAAAGCACGTCGGTTCCCGTGGCCGGCTTTGATTTTTAATGTGTACGAACAATTTCGCCAGCTCGATTCCCAAGGTTTGTATCACCCGATGATTGAAACAAACCGGGAAAGAGATTTTAAATTTCAGGGATGTGTCAATCCAATGGTCGAACGCCACCATGATGCCCGGGAAGCAATTCAGTTTTCTGGTCAGGTAAATCCGGACCATTGGAAATGTCCCTTTCAATTCAGATGAGTATTCAAACGATTAAGTCACAGCAAGGAATAGCTTTTCGGCTCGAGCAAGGTCAGAAGTTGAAAGTCATCGATGTGGAGGGTCGTCAGGTCTCGGATCTGTTTTGTGCGGACGCCCAAAATTTAAATGATTCACTTTCTGCGGGGCGGACTATTGACTACAATGAAACCATTTACCTGCGACAAGGCCACAAGCTTTTTGGTCATTCCGGAAACGACCTTATGGAAATCGTTGAAGACACCTGCGAGCAACACGATATTTTGGTTACCCCTTGTAGCCGGCAGATGTTTCAGATGATGAATCCAAGTCAGGACTATCATCCAAGCTGTGCTGAAAACTTAATCCAGAATCTTAAGCCATTTGGAATCGGGGAATGGCAGGTCACTGCGACTTTCAATATTTTTATGAATGTTTTGGTTCAGCAGTCCGGAAAGATCGAGATACGGCCTCCGACTTCGAAAGCGGGCGACTACGTTGTGCTCCAAGCCTGCCGTGACCTGGTCTTAGGTCTAACCGCCTGTTCGGACGAGGGAACCAACGGCGGTCATTGCAAACCCATTCAATTTCAAATCATTTAAGAGCGTCATTGGTAGACTTCTCGGCGCATGTAAATTATATGTAAGTTATGAATGAAAATGCACGCCTGCCGACCATCTCTGCCGTCGCCGTTCAAGCCAAATTGAAAATCTTAGCGGATGCCGCAAAATATGATGCCTCATGTTCGAGCAGCGGCGCAAAGCGCACCCGTGATCCCAACGGAATGGGCAACGTGGAAGGAATGGGAATTTGCCACAGCTATACACCCGATGGCCGATGCGTTTCGCTTTTAAAAATTCTGCTTACCAATTACTGCATTTATGACTGCAAATTTTGTATCAATCGCGTTTCGAGTGACACCAAGCGAGCTAAATTTACGCCGGCCGAAGTCGTTTGGCTGACCCTTGAGTTTTATCGTCGAAATTATATCGAAGGATTATTTTTAAGCTCAGGGATTATCGACAGCCCCGACAGCACCATGGAACTGCTTATCGAAGTGGCCAGATCCCTGCGCCAGGATCATCGCTTCAACGGTTACATCCATCTCAAGGTCGTGGCCGGCTCATCCCAGGAGCTGACCGAGCGAGCGGGGATCTGGGCTGATCGAATTTCCGCCAATATCGAAATGCCCCTGCAATCCGATCTGGATCGCTTGGCACCGGCAAAAACAATTGATGCCGCCGAAGCAACAATGAGCCAGATCAAAGAAAAGCTTATCGAAACCAAAGAAGACCAAAAGAAATTTAAAAATGTTTTGAAGTTTGCGCCGGCCGGTCAAACCACGCAAATGATCGTGGGCGCTACCGAAAGCACGGACGCAAGTATTTTGGAGACTTCGTCAAAATTGTACGACGACTTTAAATTAAAGCGCGTCTATTACTCGGCTTACAGTCCGATTCCCCATGCGGATGCTTTGCTTCCGGTCGAGAAACCTTCGCTGATTCGTGAAAATCGTTTGTACCAAGCGGATTGGCTCATTCGGTTCTATGATTTTAAGGCGGGGGAACTGACGGACGAGAAAAATAAAAATTTATCTCTTGAGCTGGATCCCAAGACGGCATGGGCCATCGGGCACCGCAGTTTTTTTCCGGTTGATGTGAATACCGGCTCACGGGAAGAACTTTTAAGGGTGCCTGGATTTGGGGTAAGAAATGTCGACCGCATGCTCCTGGTTCGGAAATATCGAAAGCTTCGCGTCGAGGACTTAAAAAAGTTTCGTATTGCGTGGAACCGCGCTCGATTTTTTATAAAAACTGCGGATCACAACGCGGATTTGCTATTGATTGATTCGGACACCTTGGAAAATCGGTTGAAACCCAAAGCGCAACAGCTGACTTTGTTTGACGTCACCAAGTCTGCGGTTAACGGAGAATTATGATTACCGCTCAGTTTGAGCCCCATTTTAAAAGTTGGAGGGTTGAAGCACGCCGACTTTTGATCGCGGGGATAGAGCCGGAGCATATTCAGTGGAGCGAAGCCAGCGAGTCTTTAAATCTTTTTTCGATGCAGATCTCAGAGCCGGTCGTGCCAATAAAGAAAAGTCCCACGGTCCCGCCGGAATTTTTAAAGGCCGCCCGGTTTGTTTCCTTAAGTCGAGACGATGGCAAGTGGGCTTTGCTTTATCGAATCTTGTTTCGACTGCAAAATGACGAACCCGAACTTTTAAATATCTTGATTGATTCCGACATTTTGAAATTCAATGATTTGTACAAATCAGTAAAGCGGGATCTTCATAAAATGCATGCCTTTGTTCGGTTTAAAGAAGTCGAATGGCAGGGTGAACAGCGCTACGTCGCTTGGCATCGCCCCGAGCATCCCTGTCTCGAAGAGGGCGCTCAATTTTTTGTTCGTCGTTTCGGTGATAAACCCTGGTCGATCTTTACCCCTGACAGTTCCGCCCATTGGGATGGAATGAGACTTACTTTCTCCGAGGGAATTCCCCAAAATCAATTCAAGTTCAAAGATGATTTCGACGAGTTGTGGAAATCCTATTACGCCTCAATTTTTAATCCGGCCCGTATTAAAATCAAGGCTATGAGAGCGGAAATGGCTCCAAAGTATTGGGAGAGCCTGCCAGAGATCGAGATCATGCAGGAACTTGTGCGCCAAGCGCCACAAAGATTGCAAGAGATGGCAAAAAAACAAAATATCCAAGCCAAAGTGCCTGACACAAAGAGTCTCCAAGTTTTAAAACAGGCCGCCAAAGTCTGCACGGCCTGTCCGCTCTACAGCCACGCAACCCAAACTGTTTTTGGCGAGGGTCCCGAAGACGCAAGAATTTTTATTGTCGGAGAACAACCCGGCGACCAAGAGGACTTGAGCGGCCGACTGTTTGTGGGGCCCGCCGGGGAAATGCTCAATCGGGCTTTCAGCCAAGCCGGCTTAAATCGCGAAAGCGTCTACCTAACAAACGCAGTTAAGCATTTCAAGTGGCGCCCCGCGGAAGGGCGCCCCGCGGAAGGGTCCAGCAAAGCTCGTATTCATCAAAAACCCACGGGCACCGAGATGCATGCCTGTCGACCGTGGCTCGAAGCCGAAATCAATCACGTGAAACCCGATATTATTGTAGCCCTCGGGATAACTGCGGCCACGAGCGTTCTGGGGCGGTTACCGAAAATTGGCAGCGAACGCGGGAAAATTATCAAAGATAATCCCTACGCGAAATCAGTAATTATCTCTTGGCATCCCGCTGCGATTTTACGTTCTTTCAACCAAGAAGAGCTCGACCAACGCTTGCGCGATTTGGTCGAGGATTTGAAATTAGCCGCTAAATTAGAAGAATCTATTTGAAAGATTTTTTTAGATCAGAGACCGCGTACTCTTGCGCTTCTTCTGCATCATCCACCAAAGCGGCCATGCCGAAAAACTCGTGGGTCACGCCCTTGTAATTCTTGTAGTTCACTTTGACTCCGGCTTGTTTCAATTTATCTGCCAAAAGACTTCCATCAACCTGCAAAGGATCAATTTCGGCCGTGATAATTGTTGTCGCGGGCAGGCCCTTTAGGTTTGCGGCCACCAAATTGATGCGTGGATCTTTCGCCTGATCCGGCGAGACCAAGTATTGTTTTACGAACCACTCCATCATTGGTTTATTTAAAGGCTTGGCGGAAGCATGCTCTTTATAAGACGCAGAATTCAAATCGTTGCTGGCCACGGGATAGACCAGGAGCGAGTAAACGGGAGTTTGAATCTTTTCGTCTCGGGCTTTGATCGCCACATTCAGTGCCAGGTTTCCACCGGCACTTTCTCCCGCAACCGCCACACGCGTAGAATCACCACCCAATGTGGCCGCATTTGCCAGCACCCACTTGTAAGCCGCAAAGGCATCGTCGTGAGCCGCAGGAAATTTTGATTCGGGAGCTTTTCGATATTCAACTGATATAAAAATTGCTCCGGATTGACTGGCGAGCGAGCGTGGGGTCGCGTCGTAGGTGTCATTGGTCGCAATGACAAATCCACCGCCGTGGTAATAGACCACCACTGGCAGTGGGCCCTTGCCTTTGGGAGTGTAGACCCTGGCGGAGATATTTCCGGCTGCACCCGTGATGGTAATGTCATTCACTGATGCTAGTGGCGGAGTTTTTTCCATTTTTTCTTTCACCAAAATATCTTTCACAGCATCGGCCGGAGAAGGCTGCATTCGGGCTTCAGCAGGGGATAAAGTTTCAATTGGCTTTCCATTTTTAGAAGCCAGTTGATCCAAAACTTTTTTCATGTCTTTGTCGGGTGTTGCCGTTTTTGCTACCAAAGGAATTGCGGTCAGGCCCAACGCAAATCCAATAGCCGCTGCCGATTGAAACAGTTTTTTTCGAAGAGAAATTTTCATGAATTAATCCTTTGGGTTGTTAATAACATTACAGATTATTGCAAAGGCAGAACTTGAATTTGAGCTTCATTTCGTTTTAAAAAAGGAATCGTGAACGGAGCATCATACTGCGCCCACCGCGGCTTTGACGCCGATTGAAATCCGGATTGGGAAGCCACCCAAATTTCCAACTCCCGTGCTTTTGCATTCATGACGTTCCTATCAAAATTGCCGGTGTAACGGATCGCCGCCCAAATTTGAGTCTCAATTTTTTGCAAAACAATCTGATTGGGTGGCTGCGGGACGGATTCAATTTGGCAATTCTTAGGAAGGACGAATGACATTGTCCACCCGTCAACATCTTGATGAGTTATTACGGGAATGGTCATTGGGATTTCATTTCCAAAAATATAGCCGGCCAACCGAAGAAACGCCAAGCTGCGGTCACTTTCTTGGTTAGAGGCCATTGGCGTCGTCGCAAGTATCTGTTCATCGTAAAGACGAATTTCTTTATCACCTTCGTGATTCAAAACTTCGAACGGAGGTTCTTCGTCCAGACGGATCCCAAAAAATCCGGGAACACTCTTCATTTTTTCTGACAATGGAATTTCAATCTTTGGCTCGTTCATTGCTGCCTCCCTGGCAAGACTTCGAGCAAAGTCTGCAATTCTGAAACCAATAAACGGAGGACCCGATGCAACTTGAGTCCCGCATCAAAGAATTTTTAGAGAGCTACGGGAAAGCAATGACCAAAGGCGACGTTGAGAGTTTGTCGAACATGTGGGCTTATCCTTCTTTGGTTGTTGGCGAGCAAATGTCTTTTGCGGTGACGTCCCCGACCCAGGCGAAAAATTTTTTTTCTCAGGCCAAAGTGCAGTACAACCGCAAGGGGATCCGGCACACCCACCCGGTGCTCGAGGGTTTGGAGTGGCCGACTCAACACATTGCGCTGGCTTGGGTGCGATGGCCCTACACGCAAGATAACAATTCGGCCCACTTTTCTGAATCGACGATGTACACCCTTCGGTGTGAAGAATCTGGAGCGGTAAAAATACTACAGGCTTTAATGAAAGGGACCGAGGCCGACAAGATCCAAGAGATCTGGAACTAGCTAAAATTGTCCAAATTTTTCCCAAACTAGAAGCCGAAGATGGGGAATAATGTTATACCCGGCCCAATGAAAGAATTGATGAAAGATCTTGTGACGGTCACCAAGAAAGGCCTTTATTGTCAGGCCGGGGATTTCTACATTGATCCTTGGCGACCCGTGGATGTGGCTGTGATCACTCATGGGCATTCCGACCATGCGCGCGTGGGATCGAAAAACTACTACTCAAGTCAGAAATGCGTTCCGCTGCTTTATCACCGATTGGGTGCGAACATTAATATTCAAGGCTATGCATACGGAAAGAAATTTCAGCTGGGGGCAACGACCGTCAGTTTTCATCCCGCTGGGCACATTCTGGGATCTTCGCAAGTTCGGATCGAACACCAGGGCCAGGTTTGGGTTCTATCGGGTGATTACAAAAGAACTCCAGATCCAAGCTGTGACCCATTTGAAGTGGTGAAGTGCGATACTTTTGTTTCCGAAGCAACCTTTGCCCTGCCGATTTACCAATGGGAGCCAGGCGATGTTACCGGCAGGAAAATATTTGAATGGTGGCAGTCCGATCCCGACAGACCCTCGATCTTATTTTGTTATGCCCTGGGAAAAGCTCAACGAATTTTAGCGGAACTCGCGCCCCTGACAAGACAATCTGTTTACCTGCATGGAGCGATTCAAACTTTGACGGAAATTTATCGCGAGCAGGGTGTGCGGATGCTTCCCACAATCCCCATTGCGGAAACCGACAAAACAACTGATTTTAAGGGTCAATTGATCTTAGCTCCACCCTCGGCCCACCGTTCAACCTGGATGAAAAGATTTAAACTTCCACAAACGGCGTTTGCGTCGGGATGGATGCAAGTGCGCGGAGCCCGTCGACGTAAAGGCTACGAAAAAGGGTTCGTGCTTTCAGATCATGCCGACTGGGCCGAGCTAAATTTAACCATCGAACAAACGGGCGCAAAAACCATCTTTTTGACTCATGGTAAGACGGATGTGCTAGAGCGCTATCTTAAAGAGAAAAATTTGGATGTTCGTTTGTTCGAGACAGAATATCAGGACACCGAAGGGGTCAGCGTGTGAAGGCCTTTACCCAGCTTTTCGAAAATGTTGACGCCACGACTTCGACAAATGAAAAGATAGACGTTCTGAAAAAGTATTTTGCACAAACAAATTCTCAGGATGCGATGTGGGCGGTATTAATTTTAACGTCTCGGGTTTCGAAGCGAGTTTTGACCTCGAGATCCGTTCGGGAGCTGTTTTTGAAAGCCACCAATTACCCCGACTGGCTCTTCGAGGAAAGTTATTCGCAGGTCGGCGATACCGCAGAGACCGTGAGCTTGCTCTTGCAGTCCCAAGGGCTTACCAAAAAAGAGGGAGATAAGAATACCAACTTAGTTGATAAAACTTTGAGTGAATGGATGGAAACTGAAATCCCCCAAATCGCCGAAATTGAAGATGTGAACCAGAAATCACAGAAGCTTCTTGAATACTGGAAGCAGCTTTTGCCCTCGGAAATATTTGTTCTTAGTAAATTAATGACCGGCGGTTTTCGGGTCGGAGTCAGTGAAAGACTGGTTGTCCGCGCGCTCGCTGATGTTTTTGGAGTGCCGACAGATCTGGTGGCGCATCGGTTGACCGGCCAAGTTGCCCCCGGCGGCGAAAATTTTGAAAGACTCATCAGCCCGGGGACGATTGAATTTGTTCCGAGCCAACCTTATCCGTTTTGTTTAGCTCATGCCTGGACAGATCGATCCCAAAAAGATTGGAATCCCGCGACCTGGGCGATTGAATGGAAATACGACGGTATCCGATCGCAAGCCATAAAGCGGGAGGATCAAGGAAAGGAAAATCTTTGGATTTGGTCTCGCGGCGAAGAGGAAATCAAAAGATCTTTTCCAGACTTGGTGGGCTTATTTGAAAAACTTCCGGCGGGTAGTGTTCTGGATGGCGAGATTTTGATTATCAAAGACGGGCGGATTCAACCTTTTCAAGCTTTGCAAAAACGATTGGGGCGAAAGAAAGTTTCGCCAACCACATTGAAAGATTATCCTGCGGGATTCATGGCCTATGATTGTTTGGAATATCAGGGCCAAGACATCCGCCAAAAGTCACTGAGAGCGCGCAAAATGCACTTGAACGAACTTTGCCAGCCCTTAGTGAGCGATCATTTTCTGGTGTCTCCAATTTTAAAAGCAGAAAGTTTAGAAGACTTAGAGGCCTTGAGAGCCCAGTCTAGAGAAACGGACGCCGAAGGGCTCATGCTCAAAGACTGGGAGAGCAATTACAGTGTTGGGCGAAAAACGGGAGCTTGGTGGAAACACAAAGTAGATCCCTTGACCTTGGATGCCGCTCTTATCTATGCCCAGGCGGGGACGGGCCGTCGCGCGAACCTGTACACAGATTACACCTTTGCTTTGTGGTCCGCAGAAAATGAAAAAAACGAACGGCAGCTGGTTCCTTTTGCCAAAGCGTATTCGGGGCTTAATCAGGCGGAAATCGATGAATTGGATGCTTGGATTCGCAGGCACACGAAAGAAAAATTTGGTCCCGTGCGCAGTCTTCAACCCCATCATGTTTTTGAAATCGCATTTGAGGGCATCTTGGCGTCAAAGCGTCATAAATCGGGAATAGCGGTGCGTTTTCCGCGCATTTTACGTTGGCGTAAAGATAAGAAGGTCGAAGACGCCGATACTTTGCAGACGGCGATGCATTTGCTCAACGCCGCCGCCGGCGTAATTCAAAAAAGTGAGTTCCGGTGAGAGCAGAACTTCTACCGATCCAAAAGTTTTTTAAAAGCCGAAAATGGAAACCCTTCCCGTTTCAAGAAGAAGCTTGGAATGCTTTTCTTGATGGTGAATCGACACTGCTGCATGTGCCGACAGGAAGCGGGAAAACTTATGCCGCGGTCTTGGGCCCCCTGGCGCGATTTTTAGCAAAACCAAAAAAGGGGCTTAAAGCGTTGTATCTAACACCCTTGCGGGCGCTGACGCGGGACATAGAGCATGCGATTCGGGAACCCATCGAGCAAGAGGGCTGGTCTATCAAGATCGAATCGCGAACCGGAGACACCAAGGGTTCGGCAAAGAAAAAACAACTTCTTAGTCCTCCGGATCTTTTGTTAACGACGCCAGAGTCTTTGGCGGTCTTAATTTCGCAGATCGATGCTGAAAATTATTTAAAAACGATCGAAGTTGTCATCTTGGACGAATGGCATGAGCTTCTTTCCAGTAAAAGAGGCAGTCTGCTGGAACTGTCTTTGTCTTACCTGCGATTTTTAAATCCCGAACTGCAAGTGATCGCACTTTCGGCATCCATTGGAAATCTTGAAGAAGCCGCCCAAGTCGCAGTTGGTCCAACGATTCGTCCCAAAATTATTTCCGGCGGTTCCGATCGAAAATTAGATATGGAATGCCTGCTTCCCGACCGCATTGATGGATTCCCCTGGGCAGGACACCTGGGTTTTGCGCTCAAAGACAAGTTATTGGCGACACTCAATCCGGATGAATCGACGCTTATCTTTGCAAACACCCGTTCTCAAGCCGAGCGTTGGTACGAGGCCTTTGTTCAGAGCCGCCCCGATATGAAAGATCTTATCGCCATTCACCACAGTTCTCTGGATCGCGAAGACCGTGAAATGGTGGAAGAGGGTATTCGCAATGGCGACCTGAAATGGGTTATTTGCACCTCGTCTTTGGATTTGGGAGTCGATTTTCAGCCTGTGGAAAAAGTTGTGCAAATCGGCAGTCCGAAACTGGTGGCGCGGCTTATTCAGCGAGCGGGTCGTTCGGCACATCGTCCGGGCGGCACCAGTCAGTTATTATTTCTGCCCACAAATTCCTGGGAGATCTTGGAACTTGAGGCCGTTCGAAAATCATTGGATGCAAGACACGTTGAAAATCGCCATCCCCTGAAAAAGCCGATTGATGTTTTACTTCAACATATGACGACGCTGGCTTGTGGTCCGGGACTGCGCATGGATGAATTGACAGAGGCCGTAAAGTCCACCTTTTCATTTTCAGAAATTACCGAAAAGGAACTGCAGTGGTGTTTGCAATTTCTAACCAAGGGCGGTGAAACTCTTAAAGCCTATCCGCAGTTTCATAAGATTTCCTACGATCAAGAAACCGGGTACTATCGATTGAGCAATCGTCGTTTGGCGACTTTGCATCGGATGTCGATTGGTACAATAGTTTCTCGTGAATCGGTGCGCTTGGCATTTCAAAACCAAAAAAAGCTGGGTTCCGTGGAGGAAAATTTCATTTCGCGCATGAAGCGGGGTGATGTGTTCCAGTTTGGTGGTCGAAAATTAGAACTTATCATGATTAAAGATATGACGGCTTACGTAAAGCTCACCAACCGCCCAACGAACACTATTCCTTCGTGGGACGGAGGACTGCTTCCCATGTCCGAGACCTTAAGTCGTTCTCTGCGGGAAGTTATCGGCGAACGATCCCAAGAAACCCAAGGATTGCTCGCCCCCTTGTTTGAAGCCCAAAGGCAACGCTCCGCTGTACCGCAGCCGCAATCACTTTTGCTTGAAAAATGGGAATCCAAAGAGGGCAGTCACTTGTTTGTTTATCCCTTTGAGGGGCGACTTGTGCACGAAGGTCTAAGTCAACTGTGGGCGCATCGCTTTAGCCAGCGCCAGCCCGCAACTTTTTCATTTGCGATCAACGAATACGGTTTTGAGATCCTGGGGCCCGCAGACTACGACTTTCAGGAACTTTTTGATGATGATTTTTTTTCCTCGGATAACATCGAACTTGAACTAAAAGATTCCCTGGAAGTCAGCTCTCTCAGTCAACGCAAGTTTCGGGAAGTCTCTGCGATTGCGGGATTGGTATTTAGCGGCTATCCGGGCTCGCCCAAATCGGGTCGACAAATGCAAATTAGTTCTAGTCTGCTTTACGAGGTTTTTCGAAAGCACGAGCCGGGTAACCTGCTCATCCGGCAAAGTTTCGAGGAGGTACTCAAAGGGTCCTTGGAAAGCGAACGCATGCGCACCACTTTGGATCGATTGTCAAAGCAGCAGGTTCAGTGGAAGTTAGTCACTTATCCTTCGCCATTGGGATTTCCACTTTATTTTTCGATGGGTCAGGGAGTTCGTTTGTCGAACGAAACTTTAGAAGCCAAAGTCGCCCGTCTAAAAAAAGGCTGGGAGAAAGGGTCCCTTGAAAATCACAGTCCAAAATGAAGACCTGCATCTTCTTTCTAAAAAAGCTTTTTTTTGGCCGCGGGAAAAGATCTTGGGATTTTCAGATGTGCATTTGGGAAAAGCCGAGAGCTTTCAACAGTGGGGGGTTCCTCTTCCGTCGGGTGAACACCAACAAGATCTTGCCAATATCTCTAGCTTAATTCATGAAACCGAAGCCACTCGCGTCTTTATCTTGGGCGATTTGGTTCACCACAAAAGCAGCTGGACCGAAAATATCCACCGGGATTTGACAGACTTTTTTCAAAAGCACTCTTCGACCGAGTTCAATTTGCTTTTGGGAAATCATGAGCGGGGCTCCATCCCAGAACTAAAAAATTATCCTTTGGAATTGATGCCCGAAGATCATCAGATCGGTAAAATTAGAATGTCCCACGGCCATGAAGCGGGTCATTTTAAACCTGACCAGAAAGAATCCAGTTTTCAGATTTGCGGGCACATTCATCCCGTGGTTCTAATTCGAGAGGGCTCTGTCCGTCTTCGGCTGCCGTGCTTCGTTCTGGGTGAAAACTCGCTGATTTTGCCTTCGTTTGGAACTTTGACGGGGGGTTTTGAGATCAAACCGAAGAAAGACCAACGCATTTTTGCCGTTGCCGGCCCTGAGGTTTTTGAAGTGCCGACAAAAGGTTCCTAAATCAACAATGTGTAGATTTCTTCAAACCATTATCCTAGCCAGCGTGCATTTCACCCTGGTAAGGTCCAAAGAATGACCTCCCCGGAAGAACCAAAGCCGCAGCGCTATTACGAATGTCGCGTGTGCAGTCATCCTCGGCCCATGGACGAGACCACCAACCAACCCTGCGATCATTGTGGTTACGTTAACAAACACAACGAACGACGCCATGCCAAGTGGACAATTGCCTTTTCACTAACGGCTTTAATCTTTTATGTCCCGGCTAATCTGTACCCTTTTATGACCATTGAGCTCTACGGGAACCGCAACAGTTCTACAATTTGGTCAGGCATTGTTTCTTTGGCCGAATCCGGATCCATTGCGGTGGCAGTCATTGTTTTCTTGGCAAGTTTCCTGATTCCTTTTTTAAAAATTCTGATGTTGTTTTATCTGTCTTTAAGACCGACTTCTTACCGGCAACAAAGATTTAAAATGAAAATATTTAGCTTTGTGGAAGCGGTTGGGCGCTGGTCCATGCTGGATATTTTCTTATTGGCTATTTTGGTGGCCGTCATGAAATTGTCGCCTTGGACAACGGTAGAACCAGGGTTGGGTTCCCTTATGTTCGCAATTGTTGTGATATTTACGATGTTGGCATCAGCGGCCTTTGATCCAAGAATTCTGTGGGAGAAAAAATTTGAAACCTAAAATTCCTGAAAAAGTAAAATCAGATTGGTACTTGTGGCTTTTCCCCGTTATCGCGCTCTTGATTACGGGCTGGCTAATTGCCGACTATTACCGGCAACACGGACCCGTCATTAAGATTGTTTTTGAAGAGGCCGGTGGCATTCAAGTTGAAAAAACCAAATTGCGTTACCGAGGCGTCGCCGTGGGAACCGTCACAGATCTTGCGATTTCTGAAGATATGAAAGACGTCGTTGCAACAGTGGTTTTACGTAAAGATGCCAAGCAATTTGCGGTCGAGGGATCTAAATTCTCGATGGTTATGCCCAAGGTCGGCTTCCAGGGGATCAGCGGCTTAGAAACTTTGTTCGAAGGATCCTACATCGAAGTGTTACCAGGAAAATCAGACGGGGCAGAAAAAAACGAGTTCAAGGCTCAGACGAGCAGCAATTCAACCGAAACCCGGGACGAGACTAGCAGCTACGTTTTAGCGGCTGACAATGCAGAATCGGTCAGCGTCGGAAATGCAGTGACCTATCGAGGACTGAAAGTCGGAACGATCACGGTCTTGAGCTTATCGAAGGACTCTCAACAAATTCAAATTCAAATAAATATCGAAAACAAGTACACGAAGCTGATCCGAGACAACACGCAATTTTGGCGCAAGGTCGGTGTGCACGCAAAGCTTGGACTGTTTGGATCAGAAATCAAAGTCAATTCGATGGATTCGATTATGAATGGCGGTATCGAATTTGCGACGCCAAACGAGATTCAGCCCATGGCCAAAGCCAATCACCGATTCGCCTTTGGGGCAGGACCGCCCAAGGGCTACGAAAAATGGAACCCCAAGCTGGAGTTTCCTTGATCCGAATTTTTATCGATGCGGATGGATGCCCCGTCAAAGACGAGGTTTACAAAGTAGCCGCACGTTACGATTTGGGTGTTTTGGTGGTAGCCAATAAGCAACTTGGTTTGCCGGTTCACCCAAAAATTGAAATGGTGGTGGTGAAAGGAAACTTTGATGCGGCCGACGACTGGATCGTTGAGAACGGCTCAGCCAAAGATATCGTTATTACCGTAGATATTTTGCTCGCGAACGCCTGCCTGAAAAAATCAATGCGGGTTTTGGGACACAAGGGCATTGAGTTTACCGAAGACAATATCGGAACGGCTGTGGCAACAAGAGAGCTCATGCAGAATCTAAGGCATATGGGTGAAAATCGCGGAGGACCTGCGCCCATGGACAAAAAAGCAAAGTCCCAGTTTTTAGCCAAACTTGACGAAATTATTCACCAGGTTCGGCGCGCTTAAACCAACCAGTAAAACTGCACCGAGGGGACTGGCTTGGGCAAACCTCGTGCTCGATCGCTTCACTCAAAAAAGCAACCAAAGTTCCGCCAACGGGATCTATGTCGAAGAATTGATCTTTGTCGTAGATCCGAAGGCGTCCTCCGTCTTCGGATTTCCAGTCGGGATTCAGGTAAACAACCAATGAAACAATCCGGTCATTTTTTGAAGGGAAAGAATCCCGGTGACGTTGGTAAAAGCCGCCGGCAGGATAATAGGCGTAGTGGCCCTCAAAACTTTGAACTCCCAGGAACAAAGTGCGATTCAGCGCCTGTTGTAAGCTATCAAGTTTTTCCCACAACAGATTTTTGGTCGAATTAGATGAGGCTCGTTCCCACCAAAAAATTTCATCCCGTCGAACGGAGTCAAAGATTTGCTTCGAAGAGCCCTGACCAATACTCGCCCGCTTAAATTGTCCCGTGGACTGCTGCTGAATCAGATCGCCGTGCAGATCCAAGAGCAATTGGCCCGAAAGATAATTTGGACAAACACAAAGACCATTTCGGCCCAATTGTTCTGCAATCTCAAGGGGTGTCATGCTAACCGTTCCTAGTCGCCATCAGAAAAATTTGTTATCCCGTCCGTATGAAGATTGCACGTCTTTTGAATCCCAATAGCCAGCGTTACCTGACTAAACTGCCGCGCCGAAAAACAAAAGACAATAAAACTCATGGCGGAAAGACTCTAATTATAGCTGGAAGCCAGAGTTTATTTGGCGCTGCGGTTTTAGCCGCAACCGCCGCCGCCCGAGTGGGTTCCGGGTACACGTATCTCCAAACGGACACTCGACATTTTCCGGTGCATCGACATCCTGATTTTTTAATAAAAAACTTCGGCTTCAAAGATTACGCTCACTTTGATGCCATCGCAATCGGACCAGGCCTTGGTGTCACAAGTCGGACCGAAAAGATTCTACGTCTTTTGTTAAAATTAAAAATTCAAAACGTTGTCTGCGACGCGGACGCTCTAACCGTGATTGCGAAAAAGAAGATCTACCCTTTGCCTGAATCTTGGATTTTAACCCCGCACACAGGCGAGCTTTCGCGATTGATCGGTAAGCAGGGATCTTTGAAACAAGCGCAGAAAAAATACGGCTGTCATATTTTATTAAAGGGTGCTGTAACAAAAATAATAAATTCCCGATCAAAAATAAAAGTTGCTAGCGGTAATTCAAGTTTGGCTAAAGCGGGAACGGGTGACGTATTAACAGGCGTTATTACGGGTCTATTGGCACAAGGTTTGTCGCCCATGCAGGCAGCAAGCTTAGGAGCCTTTGTACACGGGCAAGCGTCGCAAGAATGGACCAAGTCGGGGCGGGATCATTTGTCCTTGCTTGCCAGTGATCTTTTTGAAATCATTCCTAAGATCTTGCACGATATCAGATGCAAGTAGCGGGGGGATCCATGCTGACCGAACTTAAAGAAGCCTTGAAAAATCGCAACACAGCCAAGCCCGAAGAGGGACCCGGACACCACCATTTGAATGCCTTTGTCGGCACTTGGCGCGTCGAAGGCCTTAACATCACCGGCGAAGAGACTTACGAATGGTTCGAGGGTGAATATTTTCTGATTAATCACTTTGATCGCATGGTGGGAAACAAACGTTTCACCGGGATGGGCTGGATTGGTTACGACAGCAGTACCGGCAAATATCTTTCCTATTCGATTTCAAATTCAGGATTTCTTAGAATTTACGGCCTGGAAGTTCAAGACGGCGAAATTAAATGTGACGGGGAAAACGAGCGCGCAAGTATCAAGTTGAGCGCGGACGGTAATACCATGTCAATTTTATGGGAAATATCCGAAGACGGTGCACGGTGGCAGGTTAGCTGCGAACTGCAAGGCCACCGTCTTAACTAAAAAATTCGATTAAAGTAGATTGATCCAAGCTTTAGCGGCAGTCCCGATAAAGCTTTGCGGATTTGAACTCTCAAAGCCCTCAGCACTTTCGCGGGCTTGAATGCAATTACGTACATTGGTGGCCACATCGGTCCAATTGCGGGAACGGGGAACTTCCTGCAGCAGGCAGTTGTCCCAATACGTGTACCTGGTGTCGGGACTGCAACCAAAACTGGGACGCTCTGAACTGGCCGCAGTCAGGATTACGCGGTTGTCGCCCTGAAGCGCGGGAGTAACGAACTGCCCCGAAAAGCAGGCTGAAATCAAAACAATTGTCGGTGCTTTTCCGCAGCGACGATTCACGAACTGAGCGAACGAAGCCGGCGACAAAATTCCTGAAAGAGCTAAGTAGAAGCCTTGGGATTTAGCTCCATGAGACGTCATGTGCACCAAACAGCCTTCACCGGCCCCAACTGTCTGATCAGGAAACGCACTAGAAAGATTGGGTTGAGTGGCGGCCCAGACGCCTTTTGTTTCCGAAATTTCATTTTGAGCCGATGACAAATGAACCTGATTCAACTGGCCTATCTGTCCAAACATTTGCGAAAGATCTTTTCGGCCATTATCAAAATTTTCAATCGAGTTGTCTCCCGCGACAAAAACGGATTGCCACTGAATAGCTTGAGCCGGATTTGCGAGGGCTAGAAGTAGTGCCAAATTTTTAATGAATCTCATGAACTCTCCTATTTGCGGTGGACCTGGTCCTATTTTTTTTGAGCCAGGTTGTCACGGACGGCCATTATGTTTTGAAAAAAATAGGCGGCTTGCATCTTGCACAAACGAAGTTTGATGAAATGGGGGTTAATTATGGATACGCGCAAGACAAATTCTGGGGAAACTGTTTCCACATGGATGGAGGTTGCTCCATTTTCGCCCCTAAAAGGCTCAACCAGCACGGCTGTTGAGGTTTGTGTTATTGGAGCGGGAATTGCTGGCCTTTCTGCGGCATATCAATTGGCTAAACACGGAAAAACCGTGGTGGTCGTTGATAGGGGTCCAATATCTGGGGGGCAAACAGGCCGAACCTCGGCGCATCTGACTTATAAGACCGATACCCATTTTACTGATTTCAATCGACGTTTGGGAGAAGCCAAAACTCGGCTCATCATCGAGAGTCACCGGGACGCGATTGACCAAATTGAAACGATCTGCCGCACCGAGGACATTGATTGCGATTTTGCACGTGTGGATGGCTATCTTTATTCTGAACCGGATTCGGCCGCGAAAGAAATTAATGACGAGTTTGAGACCCTTCAGAAATTGGGCTTTCAAGATGTCCAATTGGAAGATGGAGTCTCAAGTTTATTTTTTAGCACCGGAAAAGCACTCCGTATTCCCAATCAAGCGCAGTTTCATCCGATTAAATACATGAATGGACTGGTGCGGGCGATTGAAAAGTACGGCGGCCAAGTTTTTGATCAGTGCGTGGTAAAAAGTGTCGAAGATGATCCCGCAAAAGTTATTTTGTCTGATGGCAAAGTAATTACAGCCGATAAAATTATTGTGGCGACCAACTCGCCCATCAACGATCGATTTGCCATTCACACCAAGCAAGCTCCCTACCGCACCTACGTTGTCGGAGCCCAGATTCCAAAGAGTAGCGTATCGTGGGCGCTCTATTGGGACACCGAAGATCCCTATCATTACGTTCGGGTTGCACCGGATCAGGAATCGGAATATTACGAAACTTTAATTCTGGGTGGTGAGGATCACAAAACGGGTCAAGAAGACGATCCAAAACATTGTTTTGAAAATCTAAAAAAATGGTCCTTAGAAAAATTTCCGATGATCAATTCATTCAAATATCAGTGGTCTGGCCAGGTTTGGGAATCCAACGATGGCCTGGCATTCATCGGTAGAAATCCCGGGGACAAAAATACTTTTGTCGTGACGGGTGACACCGGTCAGGGTTTAACTTACGGCACAATTGCAGGGATGATGTTGCTCGAATTGGTCAACGGACGCGGACATCCCTGGGAAGAGCTTTATGATCCGTCTCGCACGATGTTTGGTTCGGCAGTGGAATTTTTAAAAGAAAATTTGAACGTTGCTTGGCAGTACAAAGACTACCTAAAACCCTCGGAAGTGAACAATCTGAATGAAATCAAACGCGGTGAAGGCGCCGTTATTTTAAAAGACTTTAAGAAAGTGGCGGTGTTCAAGAACGAAAATGGCGCTTTAACCGAAGTCAGTGCGGTATGCCCTCATTTGGGGGGCATTGTTCACTGGAATTCCGTCGAAAAATCCTGGGACTGCCCATGTCATGGTTCGCGATTTGCGGTGGATGGTCACGTGATAACGGGACCGGCACTTTCGGGATTAGAACCCATTCAAGATTCCGAGCCTTACGTTCCGGGATCGATCATTACGAAAGACCCGGATTTTGACCAGCTATTAACCTAATGCAAAAGCCCCATATTTTTTTCGGCGTCGTGATGGGGCTCCTGGTTGTACTTCGCCTCGTCTTTGCGCGCCTTATCCAAAATTGGTTTTAAGTACTTCGAATTTTCAAGCAGGCTTTGGCTGTCGGCTCCGGTTTTTCGCAGAGTGGAATCCCCTTGGGGCATAAACCGATCAGCTAGGCCCATCAACATTCCCATAGTCTCCGGTAGAAATGCGCCCACCATCATTCTTAATTTTGCAGGAACCGAAAGAATGACTTCACTTTGCCCATCTTGGACGGCACTTAATATTTTTTTAGCTGCAGAATCAGCCGACATTGAAATACCGGGCATATTGTCTACGGTTTCAAACCAGGCGAATTCTTTCTCGTGCTCCCCTTTGAACACCGCCTGTATGGCGGACCCTGTTCGCAGCAGTGTTGGGTAGGCCGTAGTGACGATGATTTCGTCTTTAGCTAATTCAGCGGTCACACCCTGACTAAATCCGGCCAGCGCAAATTTAGAAGCGTCGTAGGGAAGCATGTGCGGAACGGCAACTTTCCCGCCCATCGAGCAGATATTAAGAATCCGACCGCCCCCACGAGATTTAAAGTGGGGCACGGCCAATTGGGTGGCGTGAACTACCGCGTAAAGATGGAGATTCATTTGAGCTTCAAAATCTTCCAATTCCATCGATGTAAAGGGCCCCACCAAAATAGATCCGGCATTGTTAATTAACAGATCAATGCCATTCATTTCGACGATGGCTTTTTCAAAAGCATTCTGCAGATCAACTTTTTGGGTAACGTCACAGACAATGGTAATAATGCTGGCGCTTGGGTAATCGCCCAAAAGTTGGTTTTTGGCTCGATCCAGTTCAGCCTGTTCACGCGCAAGCAAAGTCACTTGTGCGCCCTTTTCCAAAAGATTCCATGCGAGCGAAAGACCAAGCCCGCGGGAACCACCAGTGATAAGCACGCTTTTCCCATTAAAATCAAAATCTTTAGAAATTGAGGACAGATAAATTGCGCCGGCAGCAAACGAAAGTATTCGACATAAAACGGGATGTTTACTTTTTGCCGAAAAGGCCAATAAGCCGGTCAGGAGCGAGAGTTCTTTTTTAAGGGAATTGTTCATAGAGGACCATCCTTTGTCTGGTCCTTGGACAAAGCACATTAAGGGCCAACAAGTCCGTGAATTTAAAGCTGGGCGTTGAGCTCTGGCGGGGAAAAATGATTCTCTCTCGAAGCGGAAAAGTTGCTTTTTGCCACGTTCCCTTTGCGGTGTCCCACAAGGGCAATATTTTCGCCCTCGGCAAACTTGACGTCTTTATTTTTAAAGTACACCTGCTTTAAAGTCTCGTGATTAAAGTGCGAGATAATCTCGTAACCCTCGTTAATCACTTCAGCTTCAAGCTGCATAGGGCTCTGTCCCCACATAAATGGTTCGCCCTTTTCTTCCAGCCACGGATCCAAGCGTTCACTTTGATCTTTAAATCCGGGTTTTCCGTTGGGTCGATTTTGCAGGTAACTAAAAATCATAAATGAGTCCGCATTAATAAAATTCTTCATGGAACCAAGCATTTTTAAATAGATCTCGTGCGGCAAATACATCATTAGACCTTCGGCCATAAAGATCGTTTTTTTTGCGCAATCAAATCGAGGATGTTTTTCGAGCATGCTCTCAACGGACACTTTGGTGTAATCGCAGGGGACAATGTGATTGTTTTTGGTAAACATGCCCAACTTTTCGTAGACCAAACATTTCACCCGCTGGGTGGCCGGATGATCGGTTTCAAAAAACTCGACCAGGGGATATTTTTTTGAAAGTCGATGCGTGAGGGTGTCAAAGCCGGCGGCCAAAGCCACAACTTGAATGTCTTTTTCGTTTTTCAAGACGCCCTCGACGGCGTCTTGAATCGCACGTTTGCGAACAATCCAATAACTAGAAAGCCCGCCAACGGCCCGCTTGCTTTGAATACGTCCCAAAAGGCGGATGAAAAAACCAAAGGGCCGCAGAAAATTTAAAATTTGATAAAGAACCGGATGAAAATACTTGTAAACTTCGGTGGCCACCGTGGTTTGCTCTGTGGACATTAAAGCTTTGAAGGGCTCGTGGGATTGGAGCACAAACTGACTTAGGCTAATTGTAAGTGCCGTTCTGCTGGCTTTATCAACTTTCATTAACAACCTCCTCTATTTCCAAACACATTCCAAACATATCTGTGGTTCACAATGGTGGCGAAGGGGGAAATAGTGCAACGTGATTCTTAAGTTTTTATCAATATTATGTGCTTTAGGCGTTTTTTCAAGCATGGTCTCAACGTTGCATCGATAAGAAAATTATGAATGACAAGAAAAAAAATCCACCACCACGCACACCACCCACCAAGGAAGATCCCGAGATTGTTCCGCCGGTAAAAGTCGAAGATCCTGAAGTTCAGCCGATGACTCTTTGATCTAAAATTTTTACAACTTCTTCATCAGAAACTTGATGATAATCCATGTAGGAATATCCCACCGCTGAAAAGTAATGGGGCGAAGTTAAACAAATCAAAACATCGACTTCACCCTGCAGCTTTACAATCGTTTTTTGTGAGCAAACCGGAACAGCGATCATCACGCTTCGGGCCCCTTTGGAGCGGCAATAATGACTGGCCGCCTTGGCTGTCAATCCGCTCACTAAACCATCATCCACTAAAATAATATTTTTACCGGCAAAGGGGGTATGGGATTTTCCATCGCGGTATTTTTCCGCCTGGCGCGTAATTTCCAATTTTTCTTTGCGAATAATTTCCTGAATTATTTCGCCGGAAACGTCCGTTCCAAAACCTTCGTCTTCGTAGAGCGAAGAAAGTCCCCCTTCGACAAGAGCGCCGATGGCCATCCCTTCGTGGCGAGGATGTTCAATTTTTCGAACAATTAAAGTCTCCAGTGGAAGACCAAGTAAATTTGATATTTCAAATCCCACGGGAACCCCACCACGGGGCAAAGCTACTATTAGGGTATTTATCAAATTCTCAGAGGGTAGAATACGTAAGCATTGCCCAAGGAGTTGCCCGGCCTGTTTTCGATCTTGGAAAATGTGGTTCGCCATAAGTTCCCTCCGCACTTTTTAATGCAACGCCGATGCCGAGCTAACCCAAGGCGTAGCTTTTGCAGACTGTATACAAATATTGGAGTGGGAAGGTTTCCGAGGGGAAATCTTCCACAATTGAAAGCAAGGAGTTTGAGATGTCGAATTTTATGAAAGATCTTTTCCACGGCGAACCACGGTCTTTAATGGAAGTGGAAGAAGCTCTTGAAGTCGCGCGCGTCGAGAAGAAAGATTTTTTTTCGGTTTTAAAAGAACATCACCAATACCTAAGTGAATCAATTAATGTCGTTACCAGTAAAACGGCGACGGACACGGACAAGCAAGTAAATCTAATTCGGTTTTTTCGATTGGTTGAGATGCACGGAAAAGCCGAAGAGGAAACACTTTATGTTCATCTGCGATTCAACCGCGATAGAGAGGCCAGACTTGAAGGATATGCCGGTCAAGACGAACACGACTTGGCTTTTCAGTTGGAAGATGAGCTTTTGAAAATGAATTATCTCACTGTGTGGAACGAAGAAATTGCGGCCAAGGCCATCGTTGTCGCAAACCTGGTAAAGGCCCACATGAAAGAAGAAGAGACCCAAATGTTTCTGATTGCACAGAAGGATATGAATGCTTCCGAGATTGAAGTCCTGCGAGAGGAATACATCAACAAATGCAAAACCTATTTGGGTGAGTTCAAAACGGCGCCAAATGGAAATTTAGAGCGGTTGTCGCGGACAACTGCCGGAGAACTTGATTTAAACAGTCTTTAAAAACCTGAAGGAGAAAAAATGAAAACGAGAGAAATCTTTTGCAAAGAAAATATTATTTGTGTATTTGCGGTGACCTTGTTTGCGGCAACGGTTAGCGCGAGCAGCCCAAACAGTGCAAGTAGCAACAGCAGTACAACCACGAACGGATTGAAAGAACGCACGGCCAGTGACAATCCCGTAACCAACAGTGACACCGGCACGATGCCCGAAGGCGATCAGAATCAAAATTCGGGACGCAACTTTATCAAACGCGGCAACAACTCAACCACCGACTGGAATTCAAAGACCGGTTATCAGACCGGTAGCCAAACTGGGGACCAGAAAAGTCGGGCCATGGGTGCTGACCCTGCTGAAGCTTATCCGACCACAGGTACAATGAACCAGTAGCTATGAGCATGGAAATGTTTGTACTGACCTTGGTGGTTGTTTTGGGTGGTCTTCATCTTATATTGGCCTGGTGGGAATTAGAACTTTGGTATGGATGACGTCGATGCTTGGGATTGGGCTGATGCTGCTGCAACTCTTTGTAAATTCTTGATCGAAGATTTTACGAAATACTTTTGCAGCCAGCGTCCAAATATTTTGAAACCGATGCGATAAAAAAAATTCGGAATACGATCGGCTTTGGAATAGCTGGTAACTTCAAAATTAATTTCACCGGTGTTTAGATTTTTCTCCACCTGAAACCATATTTCACCGAGTTCGAAATGTCCCGTTAGGGTTCGGTAACTGTACCCCCAAAGTCGAATTGAATCGCCCTTATCGTTTTTTCGAACTTCATCAATGACCGAAGTGATTCGCACTCCAAAGGTAAAATGGAAGCCCAAAAATTTGGCAAGCAAAAGCATATTTCGGCCGGCCAAATCTTGATTGGGATCAAAAACAGCCCGAATTAAACGGGGATCTGAAAATTTATAAAGAATAATTACTTCTTTAACGGCATTGAAGGGCCCTTTGGCTATTGGTTCACCGGGCGGCTCTTTTGAAAGTGTTGCCTGATACTTGTCCAGGTTCCATCCTTGCTTGTCTTTCGAGGCGTGATAGACCTTCTCATCATAATTGTAGTCAAGTTTTGCCAGTGATTGAATTTGGTCTTGGTACTGATTCCAACTTAAATAGTTTCCCATTGACCACTTTCATTTTGTCGTTCGGTCAAAATGGAGACGTCGCCGCAAGTCTGGGGAATCTGGTCTTTGTTGCCCAAGACTTTCTCTGCGAAATTCGTACAGTAATTGGTCCACATTTCGGTTTGTGCAAATTTGGCAACCGCAATTTTATCGTAGAATAAATCCACGACCACATCGCGACTTCGGGCAACGGACTCGATCTCAAAAACGGCCTTGGTGTTCTTGGTGCCGACGTTAAATACTATTTCACCGGCCTCCATATGACCCTCGAGGGTGGCGAGCTTGAAACCCGATTCAGTGACTTCCATGACACGCACGGGTCCATTCCAGGGGCCAGCAATGTGGATCAAAAATTCGTCATCGACCTGCAGTTTCTCAGGAGCGCCCCGAACTTTATCAAACCGTGCGAGCAATTGCGGCGATAGGGCATTCAGATCCGTTTGCAGTTCAATCATTGTGGCCTGCAACCGGCTCTTCATCTTTATTGGAAATGAAACCGAGTAAATACGATGGTATTTAGGACCATAGCCTTCGCGAATTTTTTGAAGTTTGGGATCGAGTTCTGTCAGATTGTTTCCTGCCGTTGAGAGTCCCTACACCCGTTCCTAACATTAGCCTTAAAACTTTAGAAGTCTAAAGAACGAGGAAATTTACCACTAGCGAGCACTGGTCGCTGTGCAATCAAGGCATGCACTGTGGCACTGCAGTTGCTACTAACTATTCCAACACCTTCAAAGGGGAAAAAGTGAAATTAATTTTTACCAGCCTGGCCGCGAGTTTATTATTTTTTAATACCTTTGCATTGGCAGAACAGGGACCTTCTAAAATCAAAGTGAACTTCGGAAAGATTTACGTCGCTCAAGGTTTCGACAGCAACGACAGGGTCCAAATTGTTGGTGAAGGCATTTACAACAACGGTTGCTATCGAAACGCGGAAACCAAAGTTCGTATCGACCACGACCAGAGATTAATTACCCTTTCACCTTTTGCTTACAAATACGATGGTCTGTGCATCCAAGTCTTACTGCCGTTTGACCGCGTGGTCGATATCGGTATTTTGAAATCCGGCACCTACAGAGTGAAGCAAGAGGGTCAATCCAGCTTTTTAGGGGATGTGGTTACCACCGTAGCGGCCACCAGAAATCCAGATGATTTTCCTTATGCGCCGATTTCGCAAGCTTTTTTCCGAAGCAGTGTTCTAGGAAACATCGTAACGCTGTCGGGTGAGTTTCCCTCGAGCTGCATGTTTTTAAAAGAAGTAAAGTTCGATGTGCAACCGGACGTTTTGGTCGTTCAACCCATTGCCCAAATGGATGAACGTGCGGATTGTAAAGCGGGAAAATTCTACTTCGAAAAAGATACGGACGTTGGAGCGATGAAACCGGGTCGCTATTTACTACATGTTCGGTCAATGAACGGCAAAGCAATCAACAGTCTGGTTGAAGTACAAAAGTAGGCTCCCATGTTAGAACAACAAGAAATTAGAGAGTTTTCGGAGATCCTGAAGGCCCAGTTTAATCGCCGTCCGCAGAAGCGTCAGCTGCGGGTGCTCGTTGTCGAAGACGACTACAGTATGCATCCGATGTGGGAGTCTATTATTCGATCGGTCGATAAAGACGCTATTATTCGACAGGCGCACACTGAAAGTGGTGCGGAAATATTAATTGAAAAGCAGAGGCTGCTCGGTCAAGATTTTGACTTGGTGGTCTCAGATATTTTCTTAGACGGTGATAAAAACGGGGTGGACTTGTGGCGAAAATACGGAAAAGAACAAACCCTGTTTTTATTCACGAGCTCTATCAGCAAGCCTGATTTTGTAAAGATGATTGGCGAAGACGAGAACGAATTCCCGGTTCTTTTGCAGAAGCCGGTCCGTTCTCTTCGCAGTGCCGAGGTTTTAAGAACGCTTCTTAATTTCAAAGATTTCTTCACCGACAAGTCCCGTAACCGTAAACGACAGGGACACGGTGACGATCCTAAAGACGAGAGCTAAGTAAACGTTTAAAGTTAAAACGTTCTAGGTCAACTCGATGGCTTCCAAGCTGGCCTTGAGCAACTGGGA
This sequence comes from Bdellovibrio sp., assembly GCA_043759945.1. Lineage (GTDB taxonomy): Bacteria > Bdellovibrionota > Bdellovibrionia > Bdellovibrionales > Bdellovibrionaceae > JAYUPS01. The sequence goes on along the minus strand of JAYUPS010000333.1, from coordinate 14,955 downwards.
CCGATCGATAGGCTTTGTCAGGTAGGCTACAAATCCCATTTCAAGAGCTTTTGTGCGCTCATCTTTAAGTGCGTGCGCCGTCAAAGCGATGACCGGGACCCGAACTCCCTTGGATTTCAAATTTTCAAAAGCAGCATAACCATCCATGACGGGCATTTGAATGTCCATCAAAATTAAATCATAGGGCATCGCCAGTGCTTGTTTTACGCCTTCAAATCCGTTGTTTGCAATCGTCACGTCAACGCCTGATTTTTTCAAAATCATTTCTAACAGCAATTGATTATCTAAAGAATCTTCGACCACTAAAATTCGGCGACCCTTCAAAGAGTCTTCAAAAGTGATGGATTTTGGCTTTTGCTCATTTGCAACGGAAGCCACCAGGGGCAGGGTAAAGATAAAACGACTGCCCTGGCCCACAGGATGAGCATCAATGACTAAATCTCCTCCCAACGCTTGCGCCAATTCTCGGGAAATCGCTAGTCCAAGACCACTGCCCCCATACTGCCGGGTGATGGAGCTATCTCCCTGGGAAAACGATCGAAATAAGCTCTTGTGATTTTCAATCGGAATGCCGATTCCGGTGTCTTCAACAATGTAAACCAACATTTCTTGGTTGGACTTAATCTTGCGGCGCTCGACGGTAATGTCGATCGAACCCGCAGCCGTAAATTTAAAGGCATTCGACAGCAAATTCACCAACACTTGTTTGATTCGCGTGCCGTCGGACATAATAGAGTCAGGCAAAAGTTTATTCAGGTGCAACTTGAATTTGAGTGCTTTCTCGATGGCTTGGGGCTCATAAATCTCAAGAAGCTCTTCGTGCAAGGTTTTTAAAGACACTCTTTGAGTATCGATAAGCAAAGTCTTAGCTTCGATTTTTGAAAGATCCAAAACATCGCCGATAATTCGTGCCAGTTCGCGACCGTTTCGAAGAATGGTTTTAAGAAAACCAGTTCTTTTTTCGGGATCCGTTTCAGCCAAAGCATTTTCGGCAAAACCAAGAATGATCCCCAGCGGAGTGCGAATCTCGTGACTGATGTTGGCCAAAAATAAAGTTTTGGCGTGATTGGCTTCGTCGGCTTCTTTAAGGGCTGCTTGGACCCGTTCTTGTAAAAGATCGCTTTTAAATAATGAAGCTGCCACTGCAAAACTTAAGATCATTCCCAGGGCCAGAACGAAGAACGGCGACCAGTTAAGATAGGAAAAGCCAAAGCCATTCGGAGCGGCAACTTCAATCGTCCAGGTGTGATTTGCAGCCGTTAGCTCGGTGACTCGGGTCAGCTGACTTTCCTCGTTAACGAAGTCACCCTCGGTAAACATCAAGCGCTCGGGGGATTTCTCGGCACCATCAAAAATTCGAATCGCCACATTTGGATTCTGCAAACGCACGTCGGAAGCCGCGCGCCCAAAAAGATTTGGGGCTCTAAATCCGGCGTACAGAAATCCAACCAAGGATTCCCGACGAGCTTCGACCGAAGAAATATCGGCCCCCGGCAAGTAGCGGGGAACGAAAACTAAAAATGCAAACGTCGGCGAGGAAGTGGGCAGCAGGGGTATAACCCGGTCTGTGGCCACCGGTACGCCCAAATCACGAGCCTGATCCATCGCTGATTTTCGTTCCGCACTGACGCTCAGATCCATTCCAGGGATCGCCATTGGGCTGTCCTGCATTTGCTCGACAAACAAAATAACGTCCATTTTATCGTCCCCCCGATTGGGGGTCAGATTCATTATCGGAATCTTGAGCTCTCGCAATCGATCCATCGCCGCCGGGTGGGTCAAACGTTAAACGTAGCCCATGGTTTGAATGCCGGGAAAATTTTCCGGCAAAGCCATGCCGCTAACAAAAGTGCTGAAATCTTTTTGGTTAAGGTTCGGCTTTATCTCAAAAAGATTTCGCGTGTACAGAAGCGCATTGATATAAACAGTCATGCGATTTTTAAGGGTGTTTGAAATATTTGAAACGGTTCTATCGAATCGACCGGCATTTTCTAAACGGGAGCTTCGAAAAGCAAAGTAAGTTGCGCCGAAAGTCAGGGCTAAACAAAAACCCAAAGCAAACAAAGCGTCTCGATGTCTGTAGCAATAGGTTTTAAGAATTTGTAAGGCCTCCTGCAGGTGCTTGTCATATCGCCTGATGGATTCAGGCATTTCAATTGAAGATTTTTTAGAATTAACGGGCAGTGTGTCGAAAGCCTGTTACATCATGCACAAAGTGCAGAACGCTGTCGGGACGTGTACTAAAATGAGGGAGATTCTCACTACTGCAAACGAAATGAAAAGTTCCCTTGTCATTCTTCTATATGATTTCCTCGATTTCTTCATTTTTAACAATTTCGCCTTGGGCCGCCCGTGCACCCGGAGTTTGATCCCAAGCGACGGGATGACCTTGATCCACAACGTCCACAGGAGTCGACGTATCAGTAACCGATCTTATAAAATCAATTTAATGCAGCTGGGGGTGAGCCAAACTCTGAAGGAAACCTAAAATGTGTTGCTGCGTCGGAACGCGGTACTGTGCCAAAGTGTCCCCGTCGCCGACCTTGATGCTTATGCCGCGACCATCTAAAATCCGAAACATATCTTCGTCGGTCGGATCATCGCCGATACAAATATAGTTTGTGCTTTGATCTTGTTCCATAATCCATCTTAAAAAATTCCCTTTGTCGCATTCGATTGCTTTTGCCTCAACAATTTTGGAGCCGGCCGCGATAGTGACAGGTAAATTCGCCAAGCCCACTTGCAATTCTTCATCCAAGCGACGGGCTTGATATTTTGCAAAGTCAGCTGGTGACTGCCGGTAGTGCCAGACTAGCGAGGCCTCTTTGACCTCGACAAACGAAAGCGGAACTTTCTCCGCATAGGCCGCCATTACTTTTTTTACTTCGGAATACCAGGATTCAATGTCCGAGGATATTCGACTTCGCCATTCTGTGCCGGGCTCTTTGTAAAAACCCCCGTGCTCGGCCGCCAAGGGAAAAGAACAATCTGGGAATTGTGAATCAATAAATGTTTTGCTCCGCCCACTGACGATACAAACCGGAATAGTCTTGTTCAATTCAATAAGACACTGACGGAACTGGTCCGAAAGAACGGCCAATTCAGGCCGCTTCTGCAGAGCCACGAGGGTTCCATCGTAATCAATCAATAATTTTTCCATTTTTGTTGTCTTCATTTTACGATGAACCGAGCCATAAGAATTTTCCGGCAAAACCTCGGTAAATCGGTTCTTAAATTTTATCTTTCCGGTTTGTTTAAGGTCTTGAAGAAAAGATTGAGCCCATTCGGTCGATGTGTATTTGCTAAGCATGTACTGCAAAGATTCAAGACGCCCGCGGCGTTCTTCGAATGGCATATGAAAGGCTTGATAGAGTGCATCCGCTATCGAGTCTTCGTCCCAAGGATTAATAAAAATGGATTCGCCCAAAAGCGAAGCGGCTCCCGCAAATTCACTTAAGATCAATGTGCCAGGATCGGCCAGATCTTGAGCCACCGCGTATTCGATGGCGACCAAATTCATGCCGTCTCGCTTGCTGGTGATCAAAATACTTTCGGCCCGTCGGTACAGGGCCAACAGTTCACTTTCGGTCACCGAGTTAAAAATATATTGTACGGGCACATAACCAGGTTGCCCGAATTCGCCGTTGATGTTGCCGACCAATTGTTCAATCTCTTTTTTAAGCCGGATGTAGGCTGGAACTTTTATGCGCGAAGGAACCGCCACCTGCAAAAGATTAATATGCCCGCGCAAGTCCGGATACTTGCGCAACAGGCGCTGAAACCCCCGCATTTTTAGTTTAAGTCCTTTGGAATAATCCAGGCGATCAATCCCTAGAACCAAGAAACTCGACTTGATCGAATTCTTATATTTCTCGGTGAGAGCTTTAACTTTCGAAGTCGACGCTTTTTTCGTCAGTCCAAAATTATCGATCCCGATAGGGTAAACACCAAGCTGCAAACTGTGTCCGTTAACCGTGGCGTGAAAGAACGAGGAATCCACGCCCAAATGGGACTTCAATGAAACATTAAAGTGTCTTAAGTAAGAGTGTTCATGAAATCCGATAAGATCTGCCTTGATTAATCCTTTTAAGAGCTCTTCGCGCACGGGCAATTGCCGAAAAATTTCTTCGCTCGGAAAAGGCGTGTGCAGGAAAAATCCAACTTTAAGATTCGGCTTTTTTTCTTTTAAAAATTTTGGAAGCATCATGAAATGAAAGTCATGAATCCAAACAACATCGTTTTCGCCGGCAATCTTTGCAATCTTATCGGCCATCTGCTGATTGGCTTCGACGTACGCGGTCCAATCCCGGCGATGAAAAACAACGTTTTCGCTTTCGTAGTGAAACAAGGGCCAAAGAACATCGTTACTAAATCGGTCGTAGTAACTTTCATACAGTTTTTCATCTAAAACGACGGGCACGACGCGCAGGTGTGCCTCTTTGGCTCGTGATTTCAATTCGATCTGTTTTGCAATGTCAGAATCAACTTCAAATCCAAACCAGTAAAAGGGCTCCTGCAGCTGAATTCCCAACAGGGCCGAGACCAAGCCGCCACTGCTGCGCTTTAATTCTCCCGTTTTGGCATTGATGTTAAACGGCAATCTATTTGAGACAAAGATGATCTTTGGTTTTGTCAAAAGCCGTTTTCTCCCTTTAAAGTCTGTGGCAGGTATGAAGTCACATAAATATGATCTTGGAATTATCGGAAACTGCCATTTCTCGGGGCTGGTCGATGCACAAGCTAGCATTCGATGGCTGTGCTGGCCAAGGTTTGACTCGAGTTTTATCTTTGGTTCTTTACTCGATCAGGAAAAAGGCGGTGAATTCTCAATTTCTCCTGACGATTCGGTATTTAAATCCTCTCAACGTTACATCGTAAATACCAATGTGTTGGTAACTCGCTTTGAGTGCGAGTCTGGTATCTACGAGGTCATTGATTTCGCGCCACGTTTTTTGATGAATGAACGCTTTCACAAGCCCTTGATGCTCTTTCGTAAGATTCGGCGTATTTCGGGCGCGCCGCGAATAAAAATTAAATGTGAGCCCGTGGGAAATTACGGAAGCGATCGTGCGGAAGTTTTTCTGGGTAGCAATCATATTCGCTACACGGGATTGGAAGCACCCGTCAGATTAACGACGAATGCGTCTTTAACCATGATCACCCAGGGGCGGGCGTTTTCTTTGTCCGAAGACCTTTATTTGGTTTTATCGTGGGGAATACCGCTCGAAGGTCCGTTGATATCAGCTTTCGAAGATTTCTTATCCCGCACAATTCAGTACTGGCAGACCTGGGTGGAGCGCTGCAAGTTGCCGGTGATGTTTCAGCAGCAAGTGATTCGCTCAGCACTGGCATTGAAACTTCATCAATTTGAAGACACGGGCGGTATCATTGCCGCGACAACCACCGCGCTTCCGGAAATTCCTGGCGAGGGTCGCAATTGGGATTACCGCTTTTGTTGGCTTCGGGACACTTACTACACTCTTCATGCGTTGAATTCTTTGGGACATTTCGAGGAAATGGAAAAGTACGCTCATTTTATCGAGAACTTAAACATCTTGGAAAATTCGAACTTGCAACCCGTGTATTGCATTGACGGAAAACCCGAGATGCCCGAAATGAATTTGGAACTTGCAGGTTACAAGGGCAATCAACCTGTGCGGGTGGGAAATGCGGCTTCGGTGCAAGTTCAGCACGATGCCTATGGACAAATTTTGCTTGCACTATTTAATTTGCATACGGACGCGCGTTTGGTGGATCGGCGTCGATTGTCGGAACAATCTCTGAATACGTTATTAAGTTTGATTGAAAAAACGATGGAAAATCCCGACAACGGAGTATGGGAATTTCGTGGAAAAAAAGCGGTTCATTCCTACACTCTGTTGTTTCATTGGGCCGGGAGCAGCGCCTGCGAAAAGATTGCCAAAATGGTTTCAAACAAGCCCTTGGCGGAACGCGCATTAAAAAACAGAGAGCGTGCCCGGGCCATGATTGAAAAATGTTACAGCGTCGAGCGCGGGGCCTATTCCCAGGCCGTTGGTTCTCAAGAGCTTGATGCGAGCTTGCTTCAGATGATCTCTCTCGGTTTCTTCCACGGCCAAGATCATGCGAAAGCCACGAACCATTTGCGTGCCATTCAAAAAGAGCTTCAGATCGCTCCGGGTTTTTTCTTGCGCTACAAGCACCAAGATGATTTCGGTGAACAAAAATCTGCCTTTTTAGTTTGTAGCTTTTGGTTCATCGAAGCGCTTACCGTCTTGGGTTTTGTTGAAGAAGCCCAAGGTCTGTTCGAGGAAGTCTTAAATGCCCAAAATAGTTTGGGCTTGATGTCGGAAGATTTTGATACGAACACGCTCAGCCAGTGGGGGAACTTTCCGCAGACTTACAGTCATGTGGGTCTCATTAACTGCGCTTTTGCCCTGGACAAGGCCAATTTGAAACCGGCTTTTTTGTAACTAGGTATTCGTAAACAGCGCCGTGGCATTCGGGGTAGCTTCGGGCAGCAGCTTTGCCCTAAAGCGATGAATTCGTTTGCGATCTTTGTCGCTCAGATCTGTGAATTCGATTCCCAAGCCGGACGGATATTTTCCGCTGCCTTTCGAGATCCTGGCCAAACGAGCTTGGCATTTAATCTGGTTCAAGGAATCAAACTTCATCGTCAGTTCAACGGATTCGTTCAAGGTCAAACCGGATAAACCGGCAATCTCCTGATTTGAAACTGCGACAAAAATTCCGGAATCCGAAATATCAAAGGTATCAAAAATAAGTTGGTGATAATTTTTTGTGCGCATCGTGATTGGAATTTTTAGCTTCTGTCGGTAAGCCGTTCGCCACCAGCGCAATTCTGGCTGCTGGATTAACTTTTGAACTTCCGAATTGCGAAGCGATAAATGTAAACTGGCAAACACTCCCGAAGCCAAGACTGTCTGGTAGATGTTAAAGTCTTCGCCGAACAGGCCAACAATGATATTGTTGCCCAAAACTAGAAAAGAAATTCCAATCGCGGCGGGAACCATCTTCGTGGAACCTCGATAGAATAAAATTGAGCCCGTACTCAAGCCGGCAATCACCAGCCAGTTCAGGATGGTAAGCTTCGATAGTACCTGCGGAAGTTCCGACAAGGTGTGCTCGTACAAGAAATAGATTTGCACCGGAAATGAAGCGGCGATTAGTAAATAGGCTGCGGCCATGAAAAATAAAACCAGGGGTCGACTTCTCATCTGAAATCTCCCAGATCACTAGGATCCATTTGAGCCGTTTGTGAAAAGTAATCACAATAACTGGTTATGCGCTTTACATATTTGCGGGCTTCGCCCAATTCCGAGTTTTTTAGGAAGTCTTCGCCGTCACTTTCCAGGGCCTGGCTGACCCTTGCGGCGCCCGAATTGTAGCTGGCCAGTAAAATCTCACTTCGCTTAAATTCAGAGCCTTGGAAATGTTTTTCGATGTAAGCCATTTTATCCGGTCGGCTCCAGTAGTCGTTTAGATATTTAAGATACTCAACTCCGCCGCGAACGGATAAATCAGGATCCAGTCGCCATTCATTCGTCGGATTTATTTCGCCGTTGGCCAGCGCGCTTCGCAGGCTGAAAAATCCCATGTCCGAGATGCCGGGATAGCGTGGCCAATGCTGGTACAAGTCGATTATTTCTGCCTCGCCGATGGGAGTTACCTGCGTTAACCCAAGTGCGCGGCTGCGACTAACTGCTTTGGAATCGAAGCCCGATTCCTGCGCGATTAAACCTGCAATCAGGAACGGACTGTATCTTTGCGTTGTCGATTGGTGGGTGATGGAGTTGATAAGGGCTTCATCCACGTCAAAACCGGATACTTTGGTAAGCCGCCCTTTCCAACTAAAGGCCGAGCAAACTGGGGGATTGAAACTGATTTGTACGGGTTTGGTTCGTTTCGACGGCCAATAGGTCGCATGGATATCGTGGTTTCTTAGTAAAGGAAGGCGGAAGTCTTTGACCGACAGTTTAAGTCGGCGTTTGGAAGCGTCGGTGTAGCTCTTGTCGGCGCGTCCAATAAAACTATCTGTGACGTCTCGGCCATTGTAGGAAACTTGCAGTTTTGGGTTTTCGAGTACGCCGTCTGCGTCTTCGATAACAAGATCCAGGTCATTGGTGCCGTGCAAGATTTGTCGTTCCGGGAAAAAACGCAAATTGTATCCCGGAGCTGAGCTTGAAACCTTTTCGATGTCGGGAAAAAAATTGGCGGTAGAGCTGGGCCAATTCACGGACCCAAATGGTGTCGCGGGACCGGCACAACCCGATCCGAAAACCGCTAGGATTAACAGTCCCGAAATGATTCGAAGATTCAAAAAGCCTCCATCCAGACAGGTTACTTTTCGGTCTAGCTGGACCTAAGCTCAACAAGGGGTTGAGAAAATGAGGTCAAATTTTGAAATCTTCAATTATCTGATTCACGGTGAAACGTTTTTCCGGCACCAAAAAAAATAATTAGGCGTTTTCTTATTTCTTTCGCATTTCAGCCTGAAATTAGCGGGATAAGACTGACCAAGCAGTTGACTGGTGTTGGTATTTGACAATTTAAAAGGTTGAGAAGATTCCCAATCTGAGGCGCTGAGCGAGTTTAAATCCTGTTGGCACGGGCATGCCTTTTGTAAAAGGACAGGTATCGGACACGCCCAGGGAGTTCACGAATGAGATCCTGTCATCGACGCAAATCCATCATTTTATTGACGACATTAATTTTCGTAATGCAAGCAAGCTCGACTGTTGCCGGTGCGATGGCCAAGCCCAGCCGCAAGCTGGGAAAAATCACCAGTGATTCAGCGATGAGCCAGATTCCGGCGGCGCCGGGAGCGGCAAAAGTATTGGTCGGGCCTCAAATCTCTGTTTCCGGTTCTCCCGTTCCTATCGCTCCGGCACTTACGCCTTTGTTTGCGATGGCCATTCTTTCGATGCTCGCACAGCAAGCCAGTTTTGGGGGATCCTCTTTCAGTCCGCCGTTTACCCCAAATAACGGATTTGATACCGGATCTTTCTCGGAGCCTGAAGTTGTAGCGGAGCCTGCAACGGACGTGGGCGATACACCGGTGCCAGAATCAATCTCTGAAACAATCACTGAATCTATCCCTGCAACAGTTCCGCAGGCCACTCCGGTGGCAAAAGCTCCGGTCGCCGATGAGGTGAAATCGCCGACGCTCAACCAGTGCTTTAATCATGAAGGCGCTGGTAAAAAAGTTGGAAAATCGGCCGGTGCTCTTTCCATCGGGCAGGGCGCCTGCAATGGTGAAGTGATCGCGATGGATTACATTATTACCAACAGCCATTGCATGGAAAGATCAAATGGCTCACTTAAGGCTGTTTTCGGCTTAGGTGCCGGAGAAAGCAAGCGGGCCTTTCGTTGCAAAGGAATTGCGGCTAGAAACCCGCGCGATCGATTGGATTACGCAATCGTAAAGTGCCCGGGCATTGGAAAATATTTTCCTCCGGTTGAAATCGCGGATCGACGTCCCCAAATCGGAGAACCAATTCGAGTCGCAACTCATAATTTTTCAAGAAACGGTGGAGTTAAAAAGCTAACCCAAATCGGAGCTGTGGTTTCATCTCGACCTTATGGCTACTTGGGTGATTCGATGGTCAGCAGCGCCTACAGCGAACCCGGAAACTCAGGTTCTGGGATCTACGACAAGCAGGGAAAATGGATAGGTCTATTATGTCTATTATGGGGAGGACCCACGGACGGCGGCGGAAGCCCTAGCTTTTTTTCTCCGGCGGATAAGATTGTCAGAGATTTAAAAAATCGATTCCCTCAGGTGGCGCGCCAAATTAAATCCGATGCCGAGGTCGTGGCCAGTTGCCAAGTCGAAGCCGCGGGAACTTTGGTGGCAGATCGAAAGCCGGCTCAGTCAAAAGTCGGCTTGCAGTAACTATCAACTTCGGTCATTTTGAAGGCTCTTAATTCAAACAGGGTGTTTCGTTTTGTCTGGTGAAAAGCCCAATCAAAGATATTGATGGATTTCCAACCCGTGACGGCAAGCCCCCATTCATCAAAAGGCATGATTTCGCCTTTGAACATGACGTATTTGTGATCCACGACGATGGCGTCCGAATCTGCGAAGTCACGAATGTTCAAACGGTCGCCCGAGTTTATTATTTTCCAATCTAAAAGTTTTTGCATGTTTGGAAACATCGGGGGGAGTCGTCCGGTCGTCGGAATGGGCACTGTGGTCGGTACCGTAAAATTATCGCGGTCTTTCTCGGTGGGTAAAATCTTTTCCAAGTCCAGGGCAAAGCTGTTCCCTATTTTTATGGGGCTCAATTCATAACAGGAAAGTTCAATTCCATTTTTTGAAAGCCAATTCAAGGTTTGCAGACTGCGTTCTTCAAAGTGGGGCGCGATCAGGACAATGCGCTGACGGGTATTAAAATTTTGTATCAGTTTATTGTGGTTTATAAATTGATGCAGATCTTCGATTTGCTTTACGACCACGCTTCCAATTAGTTCTTGAATTGTACGGATCTGACTTAGTACTGCAGCCGCTTGAATTACATTGGCTTCAAAGGACTCATTTAATTCCGTAGGATCACTACCGTGCCGAATATGGATTTGGACTAAGTCACCCTTGGTGTCGATCGCCGTCATATTAAAATAAGATTGTTTCCTCAGCAGCGGTTGGCTCCCAAGAATCATAAAGTTGTTTTCCGAAGCCAAAAGCTTTGATAAGTTTTCGCGGAAAAAATTCTCGACTTGGTCTTGACCGATGGGCAGGTCCCGGAAATTCAGTCGCTCGGCTTTCTCGGCGATACTTAAACTTGAACCCGTCTGTTTTAAGGGAAATAGAGCCATCGCTTTTAACCTCCGAGCGGAACGTCTGTGAAGTTCAGGAATCCCGCACAGGTCTGAAGTGAGCAATTTAGGGGCCTGTGCCCAAACACAGCGAGCGAAGATTTCGCGGTTCCAAATTTTGAATAAATTGTCGGAATTTTATTCGCTCTCCTTGTCTCATTGGCCGCTTTTGCAGTCTATTCGCGGACATTGAACTGATCGACAGTTCGACAGGGCTTTACAAAAACTTTGAAGTTAGCTACGACCCCAGGATGCTCTACCGCTTTCAAATTGAACTTTCCAACATTGATCAGGGAATTTACGAGTCCTTGGATTTTCGGGTGGCACAGCATCCGTCGGAGTCGATTCCCTATTTGCTAACTCGAACATTGGCTTACGCCTTAAGTTACAAGCAGGGCTTGGAGTTCAACGCGAAGGGCTTGGGCGATCCCGAGGGGCCCGCAATCCAGATTATGGGTTCCAACGGAGGAGTCGATCTTTGGATCGAAATCGGAAATCCGACGGCCAGAAAAATTCATCGCGTCAGCAAGGCCGCCCGTCAAGTCGTGATTTACACCTACAAAAGTGCGCAGGTCTTAATGAACGACATGATCTCAAACGACGTTCACCGGGCCGGCGAAATCGAAATTTATTGGTTTGATCCTGTTTTTCTATTGGAGCTAGAAAAACAAATCGAGAAAAATAATCGTTGGTCTTTGTTGGTGCAAGACGGACAACTGAATGTCGAAGTCAAAGGTCATTCAGTATTATTGCAATTGACAAAACTGAATGCGACTAAAACTCTTTGACGAGTTCTCTTTTGCTGCTCAAATATTTTAAGGTTGCCCCAGCGAGCAAGGTTCCTAGAACCTGCGCGAAAATAAATCCCGGCGAGCCGGTCCATAAGATACCGGAAAATGTGTCTGTCAAACTGCGCGCGATGGTGACGGCGGGATTTGCAAACGAAGTGGACGAAGTGCACCAGTAAGCCGCCACGATGTAGAGCGAAACCGCGGCCGGTGTGGCTTCCACATTTTTCTTACCGGAGAGTGCAATGACCAATATTAAACCAAAGGTTGCGATCACTTCGGAAAGAAAGAAACGAAATTCCCCGCGATTTTGGGTCGCTAACTGAAAGACCTGTTGGCCAAACATGAGATGAGTCACAAAGACTCCGACAAGGGCCCCAAGAATTTGCACCAGGGTGTACTGCAAAAATTCTTTGAGAGTCAGATTTTTAGACAGATACGTGATCAGGCTTACCACCGGGTTAAAGTGAGCCCCCGATATTGACCCAAAACATTTAATCAAGGCAAAAAGTCCGGCCCCTGTCGCCACCGAGTTTGCCAGTAGTGCCTGCCCGGCATTATTTCCCGACAAACTTTGACCCATGATTCCGGAGCCCACTACGACAACAATCAGTCCAGAAGTTCCTAGAAATTCGGCAAGTAGTTTTTTGGGGTCCGTCATTGTCCCAGCTCGATTTTAAATTTTTTCAACTGCTGCAAGATTCCGTCGCGGGTGTGACGAAAACGTTTTAAGGATTCTTCTTTGGTCAAGGGCTCCTTGCTTGCTGGGTCCGGGAAGGGCCAATGCAGTTTCTTAGCGCGGGTCGGGATCGTGGGACAGACTTCTTCGGCGCACAAAGTAATGACGTAATCCAAACCCGCTAAAAATTTTGGCGTGTGGTCGTCGTAAAACTTGGAATGATTTTTTGAAATGTCGATGCCGACTTCGGATAAGACTTCGATGGCGTAGGGATTGACCACGGTCGGATGCGAACCGGCACTTTCAATCTGGTCTTCGGGAAAAACTTGTTTTGCCAAACCCTCGGCGAGCTGGCTGCGAGCAGAATTTGCGACGCACATAAAAAGAATGTTCATAAAGCTCCTTGATTAATCGTATGAATACGATATAACATTCGGCATGGCGGTGGCAAGAACAGAAGAATTTGAAAGCAAAGAGGTCCGCGTGGCCGATTTTGCAAAAGCATTGGCTCACCCGGCACGCATTGCAATTTTAACGAAACTTGCAGAAAGTAAAGACTGTCTTTGCGGAGAATTGGTTTTGGATCTTCCCTTGGCACAGTCCACAGTCAGTCAGCATCTTAAGGCTCTTCGGGAACTGGGAATTATTAAAGGCACCGTGGATGGCCCGCGATCGCGGTATTGCATGGACTGGAAAGTTTTTGTCCAGTATCAAAAACAGCTTACTGGCTGGACCCAGAAAATGGCCCAGCTTCGTCAGGACAACTGCTGCTAAAATGGATTTGTTTTTTAAAGTGTCAGTCTAATGTCGATGTTTTTTGGCACGATCAAATTCAATGTAGCCGCGAAAGACATCCCGGTGAGTGTGGTAATCAAAGCGATACCAAACACACAGAAGCTTTTTGCCTTCCATTCCCGAGGGAATAAAACATTCAAGTATCAAATTGTCATAGCTAAACAAGGTAATGCGTTCTAACTCGAAGCGCACGGCGCCTTCGGGAGTTTGGAAGATATCGTAAGCTTTGTAAGTTTGACCTTCGTCTCCCCAATCCTGGAATTCGGCATAGTCATTCCATACAAGCAAGGGACCGGCCTGGCTGCCGTCGCGATTAATCCCTTTCATTTTTCGTAAACTTTTGTCCCTTCGGACTTCAAACATTTGACTCATTTTCCAGGGACCTTTGGCGGATTTAGAGAAGCCGCCGTTGTTGGTCCACATTGTCATTCTTGGTGACGATGAGCTAATCAGCTTTTTGATACAAACCGTGCTGAGATCTGCATCGGCTGAGCAGCCGACTTGTTGGGGAGGATTATTGTCGACCTGAACCGGAGGCTGCTCCGACGGGTCCGGTATAGGTTCAGATTGTACCGGCACTACCACTTGGGAAGCAGGGGTTTGCGCAGGGCCGGAATCATTTTTATTACATCCGGTCGAAAAGAATCCGAGCAAAATGATACAACCAATTAAATTTTTATTTCCGATAAACACAAAGGCCTCCGCCAAATCACAAGCTATTTAATTGTTCAGACCGCTGTTAAAACATCCGCGTGAGTTAATTTAACAGAGGTTTAGAATTTCTATTTTTGAATGTTGGTGCTTGGAAAAGTCTTCTCAAGGCGTCTAAAAGTAAGACAATTTTTGCGGCCCAGTTTTCATATAGCTTTCCTAGAGCCTTTTTAGCCTTTTGTGGTGTGATTTTCTTAACTTTCCGGTTGCGTGTAGGACTTTGAAGCAGGTAAGCATGGGCCCAGATCAGGGGTTACCTCATGTTGCGCGCTTTTATCAATATAGGCTTAGTGATTTTGGGCGCTCATGGATCGTTTCCGGCCAATGTTCTATGGGTCGACGTAAACATCCCCAAGGTCTCCAATGCCAGCCTGACCGAAGAGCAATTCAATCAAATCTTAAAAGAAGTCGAAACCTTGTACACTCCCGTGGTTGCCCAAGCGGGGGGTCGACTGCAGTTTATCAACGATTGGTTTGACGGGACCGTTAACTCGAAATCCGCTCGCGTCGGCGCCACCTGGCAGGTTTTCATGTACGGGGGTTTAGCCCGTCACCCCGCAATCACGGCAGATGCTTTGGCTCTAGTAGCTTGTCACGAGGTCGGCCACCATTTGGCAGGTGACCCGCGGTACGCCGGAATTTGGTCCTCGGTAGAGGGTCAGGCCGATTACTTTTCGACCGCCAAGTGCCTGAGAAAACTTTGGAACGGTCGAAATAACAAAGTTTCTAATGAAAATCCCAAAGCCCGACAGGCCTGCACGGCAACTTGGACGGGGACAGCGGATCTGGATCTTTGCGTTCGTAGCGTGATGGCCGGAGAATCCGTCGCGGAGCTAGGTCGTGCATTGAACGGCGGAGGCAAAGCGGCGGCTCTGGACACTCCCGATATCTCTAAAGCCAATACGGTCATCGAAGGCTACGCGTCTTATCAGTGTCGGCTGGACACATTTTTGCGCGGAGCTCTTTGCAACATCAATCCCGACCAAATGTCGACGGTCTGCGTGCAGCCCGTGAACAATCGCGCCGGTTGCTGGTTCCCGGGCGGCGGATCCGTCAGTCCATTACCAACTCCGACGCCAAATCCGACGCCAACTCCGACGCCGACACCAACGCCGACGCCAACGCCGACACCGGTGCCGTCGCCGACACCAACGCCGACGCCAACGC
>JAYUPS010000332.1:0-6376 GCA_043759945.1 Bdellovibrio sp. | reverse complement strand
GCCGTCATCGACACGGGTGCGGATTACCGTCATGCGGCTCTGGCGCCCAATATGGTGGCTGGATTTAACTTCAAAGATAACAACAACGACCCGATGGATAAAACCAGTTTCCAGAACCCAGGGCATGGAACTCACTGCTCTGGAATCGTGGGCGCGACGGGGAAATCTGACGGGGGAATTGTGGGATTAAGCCCCGACGTGTCTCTGATGCCCTTGCGATTTTTGGATGAAAATGGCAGTGGAGACTTGATGGATGCTATTAAAGCCATCGATTTTGCGATCCAAAAAAACGTGAGCGTAATTTCGGCAAGCTGGGGCGCGAAAGTTTCTCGGAAAGATGCCGCTCCTTTGATCGAAGCGGTTGAGCGTTCGAACAAAGCCGGAATTCCCTTCGTCGTAGCCGCAGCCAATGATGGCGCGAACAACGATAAAACCGAATACTTTCCAACGAACTCCAATACAGACAACACAATATCTGTGGCGGCTTCGGGTCAGTCGGATGGAAAACCGAGTTGGTCAAATTACGGTAAAGCCATGGTTCACGTTTCTGCTCCAGGCGAAGGCATCATGAGCACCTTGCCGCAAAATAAATACGGCGATCTTTCAGGAACTTCAATGGCGACGCCATTGGTTGCTGGATTGGTAGCTTTAATTAAAGCGCAGAATCCAACTCTGAATCCGCTCCAAATCCGCTCTTTGCTGCAGGCGTCGGGCGATAAAGTATCCATTGAAGTGGCTTGCAATTGCCGTGTGAATGCTTTGACGGCAATTGAAATGGTCATGGCAAAAACGATGTACGTTTCTCCAAACGCGATTACGATTGAAAAAGGCGCAACGAAGCAGTTCGAAGCCGTTTTCGGACAAGCTCCGTTTAAGTTTGAATCTTCGAATACGTCCGTTGCATCAATTGATGGCAATGGAATGTTGTCGGGTTTAACCGAAGGGGAAACGATTGTGAAGATTACGGATGCTTCGGGCAAAGTGGCGCAATCCAACACCATTTACGTTGGAATTCCCAAATCTGGTGGCAATCAGCCAGACCCAGGTCAGCCTGGTCAACCCGGAGAATGTCCACTGGGTGATCCACAAACCTGCGAAATTTTGTGTCAGATTGTTCCCGACGCACCTTTTTGTAAGAAGTAAGTCCGCAGAAAGACATTATTTACTTAGAACATAATGCCTCGGCCGATCATCTCGGCCGGGGCATTTTTTTAAGCTTTCTTATAATTTTTCAAATAATTTATTCTGTAATTTGTAATTGCTGTCGGGTGCAAGATGGCTCCATTTTTTTTGGCAAAGGTTTTGCTCAAGGAGTTCTCGAGTCTGTTTCAATAATTGAAAAAGACGCAAAGAAGAACAAACCATCCTTAGGGGGAACTATGACAAAGATTTTTTTATCGGCCTTTGCTCTGATTATCGCGAGCCAAGCCGGAGCGCAAACGATTCGACTTGGACAACCCGCTTACGGTGGTAACGGTTGTCCTGCGGGCACTGCTAGCGTGACCGTGAGCCCTGATCAATCTGCAATCTCTGTATTGTTTGATCAGTTTATTACCGAAGCAGGAAACACCACGGGCCGTCGTATTGATCGCAAGGCTTGCAACTTGTCCGTGCCGGTTCAAGTGCCCGGCGGCTACAGCGTAGCCGTTTTCGCGGTGGATTACCGGGGATACAATGCAGTTCCACGTGGGGCTTACAACCGACTGGAAGCTGAATATTTTTGGGCCGGAGCTCGAGGACCAAGAATCTCTCGTCAGTTCAATGGTCCTTTGAATGCTTCTTACAATTTGACTGACGATTTGGTTGCTTCCACCGTTGTTTGGACACCTTGCGGTCAAAGCGTTAACTTGCGTGTGAATGCATCGATGATGTCGATGGCGAACGCTCGCATGGAACAGACTTTGGGAACTGTTGATTCCATCGATTTAACTTCGGGACTTGTTTATCACATTCGTTTTCAACGTTGCCGATAGTTTTTGCTGTGAATTTGTAATTGTAGATCTTTGGAAAGACGACTCGGGTACGAGTCGTCTTTTCTTGTTAACCTAGTTTTAAATCTGGAAATCTATCTGGGTGCCCATGGCCGTTCCTTGGACCTGGCGATCTCGCAGGGAAATATTTCCGCCGACCACGGCATGAATGGGCCAGCCTTGGATTTTCATTCCATCAAACGGAGACCAGCCCGAGCGACAGGCCATTTCTGAATTTTTAATGGTGTCGATTTTCTTTAGATCAACAACCGTAAAGTCCGCGTCCAGCCCGATTTCAATGCGGCCTTTGGTGGCACAGCCAAAAACGCGTCGCGGGTTTTCGCAAACCAGCTCGGCCAAGCGATTCAAGGACAATCTTCCCTCGTGCACGTGGTTAAGCATGATCGGAAGCAAGGTTTGTACGCCGGGCATACCCGACGGAGATTCCGGATACGGCCGCGCTTTTTCCTGATGGGTGTGCGGGGCATGATCAGATCCGATGACGTCAAAGACCCCTCGGCTCAGGGCAAGCCAAAGAGCTTCTCGGTGGCGAGCCTCGCGAATCGGTGGATTCATCTGTGCATAAGTGCCCAAACGTTCGTAGCACTCGGGCGCCGACAAAGTTAAATGTTGGGGCGTGACCTCGCACGTGGCCAAGCGTTTGGCTTTGGCTAATAGTTCGGTTTCTTCCATGGTCGTAACGTGCAAAACATGAACGGGACGATTTGTTTTTTCAGAAAGTCGCAAGAGCCTGGTCGTCGATTTCACCGCGCTCTCAACATTGCGCCAATCCGGATGGGCCCGAGGATGCTTGGCCTCGATCGCGATCTTTTTTCGCTCCCGCAACAGGGGCTCATCTTCGCTGTGCAAGATAACCCGGCGTTTTCCAGCAACAAAAAGTTTTTCCAGGTGCTCGTCGTCTTCGATCAACAGGCTTCCGGTAGAACTTCCCATGAATACTTTGATCCCCGGGCAACCGGGAAGCCGCTCTAATTTCGCAAGCTCCGGAATATTTTCGGGGCTTCCGCCAATATAAAATCCGAAATTGCTCCAAGCGCGTCCCGTTGCCATCTGAATTTTTTGTTGAAACAAAGGTTCCGTGGTCGTCGCGGGAACTGTGTTGGGCATTTCGAAAATGGAAGTCACTCCGCCCAACAGGGCTCCCTTGGTCCCGGTTTCTAAATCTTCTTTTTGAGTTAGACCAGGTTCGCGAAAGTGAACTTGGCTGTCAATCACCCCGGGCAGGACCGTCAGGCCCTTGCAATCCAGGACCTGGGAGCCTTGAAGTTCCGAAGCCGAGATCGCCGCTATTTTTCCGGCTCGGACTCCGACGTTAAGATTTTGCAGGAAAAGTCCCTGGGGTGTCGGGACCATCACTTCGCCATTTTTTAGAACAAGATCAAAGTTGGGCATGGCGAGGACCCTAGCCTAAAAGCGGGGGAAGTTCTTCAACAAAAACAGCCCTCTTGACCCTTCGCGAAGCTGGGGCTGACAATAGAAAGATATGTCAGAGTCTTTGTCTTTAGAGACCATCGTTCCCTACTTGGTGGAACACAATACTTCGATCGTTTCCGCATTGGTTTTGCTGATCATTCTACTTTCCATGTTCTTAGGCTTTCGCAGTTTCTTGAGTGCCAAAAATGCAGATAAATTTGGCGGCCAAGAAAGTCCTTCGCTGGGTCAGTTGGAAGAAACTATAAAAAAGCTTTTGGATCGCGCCGAACAGGTTCCAACGCCGGCTCAAGCCGGGGCGGGGGTTTCTGCAGAAAACACCATGTTGCTGCAAGAAATTGAAAACCTGCGAGATTCTTTGGCCGAAAAACAGGTGCAAATAGAATTGATCGAACGCAAATCATCCAGCGAACCGGCTTTGAGTGGACCGGGGCTCAGCGAAGTTGAAAAAGAAGCCTTGGGTTCGCAGGTGAAAGATCTGCAGGCCCGCCTAAGTGAGTATGAAATCATTAGCGAAGACATCGCCGATCTTTCTTTTTTCCGCGAAGAAAATGCCAAGTTAACAAAAGAGCTCGAAACGCTAAAAAAAGCCGGTCCTGTTGCACAAGCAGCCCAGGTGCAAAGACCTGAACCTGAAAACGATTTGCCCGACGTGGGTCAAGATCTGGTCGATAAACTTTTAGAACAAGCTAACTCGATCTTGACTCCTCCTGCGACAGAGCCCAGTGCCATTGGTAAAAGTACCGATTTAGATGTCGATAAAATGGTGGCTGAAGCGGCGGCTCTGGTAACTTCAGGGGTCAAAGAAGACAAAAATGCGCTCGAAGAAACAATCGATCCGGATAAGCTTTTGGCGGAAGCTGCCGGCATGGATGGCAAGATCAATCCCGAAGACGCAAAACTGATGGGTGAGTTCGAAGACTTTATGAAGAAAGGTGGGGTTGGTTGAAACCGGCTCTGCTAGGATTTGTGTTCGGAATTTTTATTGCCCTGGAATTTGCTTACGCCGCCCTCCCCCAACTTGACCCCGCGCAATTTCCGGAGCCTGTGATATTGAGCGTGGAAGAAGTTTTGTCGATGCCCGCTGCCAACCGTGTCGGCGTTGCTCTATTAAGAAAAAATCAGATGATAGCACCCTTGAATAAAATCGCCTTCACCGAAAAGGCCGATTTTCAAGTTCGTTGGAGCGCACTTGTTTTGCTCGCGCAAATTCAGGGGCCATTGGCTGAAATGACTTTGGATCGCGCGCTCGAACACAAAGAATGGTTTTTGCGGAACGCGGCCTTGCTAACGTATCCCACACTTTTCCCCAACAAAGCCGCCAAAGTGGCCCTCAAGATGCTCGAGGACAAAGCTCTGGTGATTCGCTCGGCCGCCATCGAAGTGTTGGAAGTAAGAATGGATCCCGAAGTCCGCGAAGCGCTGTGGACGGAACTGGATCACCCCCGGAACTTTCGGAAAAAGCAAAGCTTGTGGATACGACCCCAAATCTTGCAAGTCTTGGCTGTGAATCCGGGAAATCGGGAAACACTTTTGTTTTTAAATCACCTGCGGGACCCGGATTTGAAACTTCATCCCTTTGCGATTCAGGGGCTCGAGCGAATCACCGGCCAAACGCTTGGCAAAACTGACCAGTCGCTCACTGACAAGCGCGATTTATGGCTGAAATGGGCCCGCAACACGCGTGCTGAAATGGCGCTTCAATAACTCTTATTTCGTCTCTGGAATTTTCTTCAAAGCTTCTTGAATGATAAGTTCTCGTTCCATGCGATACAGGATGATTTTTTCTTCCAGTCCATCGGTGGCAACCGATTCGGGTTCCGCAAAAAAATCTCGCTGTCGTTCAACCACTTTTCTTAAGGTCACCCGCACCGTGGGACGATTGACTTTTCGGCCGCGAACCAAAGTCAGAATGATTTTGTAGCGCATGCCCGACGACGGAGACTTTTTTTGATCGGGAGCTAAAAATCCCTCCAGGGCCCGAATCCAATCGGTTTCCAGCTGGCCGGTGTCCATGTTGTTCAGCGAGATCGGATACCGCACCGAAATCTGCGCGGCCCTCCAGACGGCCTCGTAGCTTGCCAAATACTCTTGTTGGAAGGGTCTATTAAGAGCGTCTTGGGTGTTTGGATTTTTCTTTTTGGGAAATAGCTCGCAACCCGTTATCAAAATACTCAAAAATAAAAAGGAAGGCAAAAAAAGCCTTCCTTTTAATAAAGATGATCGATTCAAATTAGAAATCAGCTGAACTCCGTGATGCATGTGATGCCGCTTCCAACCATTTAGGTCCAAGATCTTTGCCCTTAAGAGCATCTTGATTTGGAACTGCCGTCAGAGTCACTTCCCAACGCAAGTTGCCAGCTGGAAGTTTGTCATTCGGCCACTCGGGAACATCCAGGGTGCGCATCCACTCAGGCCCGTAAACTTCCCAGTGATTGTCCAGAACATCCACTTTGGTGCCGCTAATCTCGATTTGCTCAACTTTTGAAAGAACCAAATAAGCGGCTCCTTCGATGACGCCTGCGGGTTTCACGGCATTTCCGATCGCCAGTTTTAAAGGCGCCGTCACGCGGGGAGAGTCCAAAAGTGAAATGAAAGTTGGCGTCATGCCGTTCGCCATCGGTAAAAAAGAGGCCGTCAGACGATCAAAGTTTGGGGTGCCCGGCTTCATCTCGTCTTTCTTTTTTAGCACCGAAAGCAACTGCGACTTGGCATCAACTTGATTCATCGGAATCGTTATGCCGGCTTGCAAGCCTTTGATGTCGGACGGGTAGAACATTGATTTGGTCGAGGCCAAAGAAACGGCTAAGACCACTTCGTCGGAACTTTGCTGGGGGGATTTGATGTTTACTTTTTTAGTAAATTTCAAATCATTCAATGGAATGTCCAAAGTCGTTTTTTGCGTCAGATTGATTTCGCGCAAAGAACCGCCCGAGAACTCAAAATAATTGGTC
>JAYUPS010000331.1:0-2565 GCA_043759945.1 Bdellovibrio sp. | reverse complement strand
CTGCCCAGCAAAACACCGCCCAGGAGCCCAAGTCCCGACAAGAGCAGGGCGACGCCTTGGAAGAGCTGCTGCACTTTCTTTTTACTGAGCCCCGCACTTTGCAAAAGACCAATCTCTTTAGTTTTTTGCGAAATCAACAATCCCAAGATTGTGATCAAAGAAAAACCAGCAACCAAGGAAGCGATCGTTAAAAATAAACCAATCACAATTTTTTCAAGCCGTAGGGATAAAAATAAAGCGGCGTTGCGATCTTTCCAAGTCGAAACCTGAACCAAGTCTGCGCCGAGCACTTGTAAGATCCGCACTTTTTCCTGATCGGCTTGACCAGAATCTGGCAACCAAATCTCAAGGCCCCGTCGGACGCTGGCCGAATTCTTCATCGAGGGCAGGGTCGAACCTTGGATATAAAACATTCCTTGCGAATCGAACTCTTGCAAATTTGTGGTTACAATTTCACGCACTTTAACTTTTTCAAACTTGGGGGCTTCACCGGGCGGCAGGAGCAAACCCTCGGGCGCAACCACAGTCATCGCGTCGCCTTCAAAAACCCCGAGCACGTGGGAAAGCTCAACACCGATCAGAACCTCGCCGGATTCGAGTCGCTGCCTTTCGCGCAAAACATTTCCCCCAGTTACCGTATCGAGTTCTTGAATTATTTGCGTGGGCTTTTTTCCGTCCAGAGTTTCGATCTTGCCCATAATGAAATCAAGTCCCGCAGCTGTCATCCCACGGGCCTGGGCGCCCCGAAATCGTCCCTCGACGGTTCTTAAAATGACGTCTTGAATTTCAAAAGGAAAAACCTGCCAACGGGCATCCAAAACTTTGGAAGCTTCAATTTTTGTTTTGATCAAGTCCCAAGAATTACCAACAACGGCGTCCGATTTTGGCTCGATAACTAAATGCGGCTCAACCGCCAGCAATCGATCCTGCATTGAATGATTCAACGAGGTCATGACCGAGATAACTAAAATCAACGAGGTCACGCTGATCAGAAGCGCAAAAAAACTTAGCCAAGCAATGCGGCGAACCACCGAACCCGCGCGTTTAGAGAATAAAAATCGCCAGAAAAAGTCCCAAGTCATCTTCGGGCACTTTATTAGCTCCGTGGGGCCAATTCAACTAGTCTTTGTTCGCAGGTTTTCGGGGCTCAGTCTCTTTTTTCTTCTTGGCCGCAATATCTGCCGCAAGCTCTTCTTCCCGCACTTCCCGGGCCGAACTACGAATCATAAATGACTTCTGCATGGCTTTTAGAAGAACAACCGCTTCATCCAGCGCTTCGACGGCACGGCGGCTTGAACGGGGCAGATCCGGGGCCACTTCGGCCAGAGCGGGAATCAAGACTTTGGATTGCTCGGTCAGAGCGGCCAAATTGTGAAACATTTGCTCCATGCTCTTAGCCAGAGCCGGAGCCTTTTGCCGGATTTGCGGGAGCATGCTGTTAATTTCAGTTGTGACCTCGGCCATGCTGAGCATCACTCGGCCTAAGCGCTCGTCTTTGGTGGCTTGCCGGGAAAGCTTTATGACCTCGAGTGACATCGTGTTCACGTTTTCGATCAACGGCTGAAGTTTATCGAAGGTTTTTACCAAGCTCTCGGTGCGATTTTTATCCAAGAAAGCTTCGGCCAAGTATTTCATACTGCCCAAGGCTTCGTTCATCGAAGACATGTAGCCCCCCAGAGTGCGGCCACTCATTAGGGTCATAAAATCCATGGATTCGTGACTGGCTAAATTAGTTTTTGCTCCGGCGACTTCAGCTTCGATACTTCCGACCCCGACGTCCAGAATCCGCTCACCGATAATAAATGGACGAATTAAAGTCACCGAACTGTCTTTTTTAATTTTTTCGTCAAATTTACTAAATACCCAAAAATCGACAGAGACCCGGTTGTCATTCATTAATTCCACGTTGGTTACGGCACCGGCCCGCAGACCGGCCAATTGCACTTCGGTGCCCGAATGAATTCCGTCGGCCGAGTTAAAAATCGTCGAATACTTGGTTTTAGAATCAAACCAACCTTGTTTGATTGAAACTCCGACCAAAGAAAAAAACATGACCAGCATCGCAACCAAAACAAAAAGTCCGGCCACCCGTTCGAAATGATTAAATTTAACTCGCATCATAAATGAACCGCCTTCTTTTCGCCTTCGGGACCAAAGGAATGCAGTAACCCGTTGTCAATGACCACCCATTGGTGATTCAAAGTACTCATTAAGCTCTCGTCAAAAGAGCTCAAGTAAATATGACGGATAATATTGTCGTCGTGCAGGGACTGAACCAAATCAAAATATTTTGTCGAGGCATCTGTCCCCAATCCCACCGTGGGATCATCGAGCAATAAAAATTGGGGATGATGAATGATCGCACGCAGCAGGCACATTTGCTTGCGCACTCCCCCCGGGACGACCGCGGGACGCTGATCTTTGTATTTAAGCAAATCCATTTCACGCAAGTAATGCTCGCTTCGAGCCACGGCCTCTTTTTCCGTCATCATTTTATGATAAAGCAGCGGCAAAGTCAGATTCTCGAGCAAAGTTCGATTGTTGATCAATCCACCCATATCAAAG
>JAYUPS010000330.1:0-6428 GCA_043759945.1 Bdellovibrio sp. | reverse complement strand
GTACGGCAAGGCCAAACTGCTTAATAAATACGAAATTAATATCACGCGCGCCGATTTGTTGGCGCCAACAGAGTACAATACCTACGTCATCAAATCTCTTCCGCCAGGCCCTGTCGCAAATCCGGGTAAGGCCGCGATGCTGGCTTCCCTTCAACCGGCAAAAACCGAATACCTGTTTTTTGTCAGTCAGAACGACGGGACGCACGTTTTTACCAAAAAATATGCCGATCACTCTAAAGCCGTCCAGAGATTTCAAGTAAATACCAAATCGCGCGAGGGTCGAAGTTGGCGCGAATTGTCCAAGCAACGCACGGGCGAAAATCTGCAAGAAAAGTCCAAGACCCGATGACCATTTTTCTGACGCTTCTATCTTTAGTGTCATTTGCCGTCGTCGATAAGACCGCAGCGGTTGAAAAGCAACTTTTGGAAACTAGTACCAAAGTGTGCGAAACTTTTTACATTCAGTTTGCAAAAGAATACGGCGCGATGAAAAAAATTACGAACGAAGAAAAATCGGGCGTAGTTAAAGAGTGTATTTCGAAAAGTCACGCGGCCTCGCAGGCCTGCGCTAAAACAATGATCTCTAAAGTGGCAGCTCTTAATAATCGAAAAGCAAAGCCCCAAGAAATTAGAGAAAAAATGAACAAAGAAATTCAACCGGAGCTTCAAAACTGTTTGGTTAAGTCAAACAACAAGGCTCAGGAAGAGATCTTGGCCAAAGGCAAAGCCATTTTAGCAAAAAAGAAATAGTTAGTTTGCAGGCGATGGCTCCGGATTAGGAGCGGTCTTTGAATCAGGCCCTTGTTTAATAAAGCTTTTACTAACCGGATCAAATTTAAAAACACTAAGTCGCGGGACAAAATTTTCATCATAGGCCGGCGCCATGATTTCCAGAGTTCCGTCGCCGTCAAAATCGATAAGTCCCAAGTTGGTGGCATCTCCGCTAAAGCTCATAAACGCATCTCGTTTTTCATCTAAGGGCAAGCGGGCCAGCAGCTTTTCACCGTCAGCTTGTTTTTTCGCTTCGAAAACCTCGATTAGTAAGCCTTCTTCGGTTTTAACTTTAATCACGTTCACAAAATCACCCTGTCCGGACAAATCGCCATAGGCTTTGGCCAAAACCTCTCGGTAGGGCTTTTGAACATAGGCTTTTACTTTTTCGCGCCATCGAGGAAACAAAGCAATCGAGGTCACCAGCGCGACGGCAATACCCAGGAACGCAAAAAGAAAATTCGACCACAAATTTTTTTGCAGTGTTTTTTGATTCGGAGCTTCCGCATTCATAGGCTTCAGCTTATCATGGCAACCAAGCATGCAGGCCAAAGATTTTTACGATATTATCGAGTCGCGTAAATCCATCCGGGCTTACAAGCCAGAGATGCCGCCACGCGAACTGATCGATCGGATTCTGGCTGCGGGAACGCACGCTCCGAGCGGAAAGAATCGCCAAAACTGGCGAATCTTTGTGGTCACTGGAAAAAAACGGGACGAGTACCTGAAGCTTTCGCAAAAGTCCTGGCTCGCGCTCAAGGATATTCTGCAGGCGAAACTTAAACCATCCCTGTACCAGTTTACCGAAAGATTTTTTTTCACGCTGGGAAACGCGCCCGTGCTGGTATTTTTTTATTCTTACAACACGCCCGAGGAAAAACATTTAACGAGCCTGGGCAGTGTTTACATGGCGGTAGAAAATATAAATCTGGCCGCCGTCGCCGAGGGTCTCGGATCTTGCACAATGGGTGCACCCTTAGAAATTGCTCAGGACGTGGATGACTTTTTGGGTGTCAGCCAGCTTCTAGAATACAAGGAAGGCCAGCTGCAGTTGCTCTGTGGATTGACCTTGGGTTATCCCGATCATGATCCTCCGAAGGCCCCCCGGCAAACTGACGGGCGTATTACTTGGCTTTAAAAAAGTATCTCTGACTTGACAATCAGCGTCCGAGCCGCGAAATTGCCAAAAATTCATGGAATATCAACGCCTTAATCCCTTAGAAGCTCTCCGCCGGAACCCTTTTGTTCTGGCTCCCATGGCGGGAATTACCGACTGTGCCTACCGTTCGTTTATGCGCAATCTTGGTTCGAGTGTTATGGTGTCGGAATTGGTTTCGGCAACCGGCTTAAAACATTCTTCCAAACGCACCGAAGCCTTGATGTCTTACAACGAAGATCAGCGCCCCGTGGGGATTCAACTTTTTGGTGAAACTCCCGAAGAAATGGCCTGGGCAGCTCAATTTGTTGAAGAGCGCGGAGCAGATTTTGTCGACGTCAACTTTGGCTGTCCCGTCCCGAAAGTTGTCAAAAAGGGCGCTGGTTCGGCCATGCTCAAAGATCTTCCGGCGATGGAAAAAATGCTCACCGCCATGGTGAAGGCCGTAAAAATTCCTGTAACCATAAAAATTCGCACCGGCTGGGATTCTGGCTCTAGAAATGCCTCGGAAGTTGTCAAAGTGGCTGCGGGAGCTGGTGTCGGATGGGTTGCAATTCATGGGCGCACGCGAGCTCAAGGTTATGCCGGTCTGTCGGATTGGGACTTCATTTCCGAGGTCAAAAATAGTGCTTCCATACCAGTTTTAGGTAACGGGGACATTTTAACGGCAGCTCAGGCGGTGTCTCGCATGAAACAATCTGGTGTTGACGGAGTCTTAATCGGTCGTGGAGCTCTTAAAAATCCCTTTATCTTTATGGACGCCATGGCACTTTGGGCAGGTCAGGAAATCGACAAGACAGTAAATCGTGACTACGCCACCGTATTTCTAAGCTTGAAGAATTGTATTGCCCTGCACTGCGAAGACCGAATATTACAGATTCAGCTTAAGAAATTTGCCGCGTGGTTTGCTACGGGTTATCCTGGCGCTTCGCAATTTCGAAAATCTATTTTCCAAGGCCTAACGACGGAGGAAATCACTCAACTGGCTTTGGATTATTTTTCAAAAATCAATCAATCTCATCAAGCGGACACCTCGAACGAGGCCTTCTTGATGGGCGGACACGGATAAAACAGATAAGAAAAGAACAGCAGAGGAAAAGATATGACTTTCGACCCAAAGAAAATTCGTAATATTGCCATCATCGCGCACGTGGATCATGGGAAGACAACACTCGTCGATCACTTGATGAGACAAGCAGGTCAGTTTCGGGACAACGAACAGGTGGCAGAGCGCCTGATGGACTCAATGGATCTTGAGCGCGAACGCGGAATCACCATTGCGGCAAAAAATGCCTCTTTCGAATACAAAGAACATCGAATCAATATCGTTGATACTCCAGGACATAGTGACTTCGGTGGAGAAGTGGAACGGATTTTAAACATGGTCGACGGGGCAATACTGCTTGTCGACGCTTCCGAAGGCCCCCTTCCGCAAACACGGTTCGTTTTGCGTAAAGCCTTGGAGCAAAAGATCCGCATCATCGTTTGTATTAATAAAATCGACCGTTCCGATGCTCGCATCCAAGAAGTAATGAATGAAATTTTCGATCTGATGATCGATCTGGATGCTCCAGAAGATATCGCTGACTTCACGCCGGTTTATGCGATCGCTCGCGAAGGTATGGCGACCCTGGATCCGAACGTAAAAACTAAATCACTGGAAGTACTTTACGAAAAAATTATTCGCGAGATTCCGGCTCCGAAAGTGGATATCACATTGCCATTGCAGATGATGGTTTCGAATATCTCTTACAGCTCTTTCGTAGGTCGTTTGGCCATCGGTCGGATGATATCTGGAAAAATTAAAGTCGGTGATGACATTATTTGCGCTCAAGAAAACGGCGTGAATAAAAAAATTCGCGTGTCCGCTTTGTTTCAGTACAAAGTGAATGCGCAAGTCGCGGTTGACGAAATCGGCGCCGGAGACATCGCGGTCGTTGCGGGTCTAGAAAATTTCAATATTGGGGACACGATCACGTCAGCGACAGATCCTAGGCCGCTCCCACGGATTCGCGTGGAAGAGCCCACCGTCGGAATGATCTTCTCGGTAAATGACGGGCCTTTTGGGGGCCGCGACGGGAAAAAGGTAACTTCGCGCCAGGTCTTAGAGCGTTTAGAAAAAGAACTTCTGCACAACGTGGCGATCCGCATGGAAAAAACCGCGGCAACGGAATCTTTCAAAGTCATCGGCCGGGGTGAAATGCAGTTGGGTGTATTGATCGAACAAATGCGACGCGAAGGTTTTGAGCTTTGCGTTTCGAAACCACAGGTTATTTTTAAAGAGCCAAAAACTCCGGGCGGCGTAAAACAAGAGCCCTTTGAAATGGCGACGATTGATATCGAAGATGCTTACACGGGCGTTGTGACCGAAAAAATGGGCCGACGAAAAGGGGTCATGATGAATATGGTCACCAAGGGCTCTGGTCGAACGCGATTGGAATTTCGAATTCCGTCAAGGGGCTTGATCGGCTACCGGTCCGAGTTTTTAACGGACACGCGGGGAACGGGATTGCTCAATACTCAGTTCGAAGGTTGGGACGATTACCGGGGCGACATTTCAAATCGTTTGAACGGCGCTATGATCTCTGATCGGCAGGGAGCTGCGACCACTTATGCGATCTACAATCTGCAAGAGCGTGGTAAAATGTTTGTGATTCATGGTACCGAAGTTTACCAGGGTATGGTGATCGGGGAGCACGCCAAGGAAAACGATCTCGAAGTAAATATCGTGCGCGAGAAAAAACTTTCAAACGTGCGCTCTTCAGGAGCGGAAGAAAAACAAGTTTTGGTTCCTGTTCAAGCAATGACCCTTGAGCAAGCGGTTGAATGGATCACGGATGATGAGCTCATCGAGATTACACCGACCGCGATCCGGGTCCGTTGCCGCGACTTGGATCCTAATAAACGAAAACGCAAAGCTTCCAAGGACGACTAAAAGAAATGAGCCAAGCCCTAGCTGTGCAGATCAAAGGATTGATCAAAACCTTCGGGGACCTAAAGGCTCTGGATGGAATCAGCTTTGATGTTAAGCAGGGCGAATGCTTTGGTCTTTTGGGTCCCAACGGGGCCGGCAAATCCACCGCTCTTAAAATGATCTACGGACACGCTCAGCCTTCGGGCGGTGATGTCTTTGTGCTGGGTATGAACGTCAAAGATTCGGGACGCGAGATTCGCTCTCGGATCGGGGTTGTTCCACAGGATGAAGGCTTGGATCAAGAACTCACGGTCCGAGAAAATCTATTAATCTTTTCGAAATTTTTTGGGGTCGCTCCCAAAACCGCGCAGGCCCGAGCAATGGATCTCTTGAAAATGGTTCGGTTGGACGAAATGCTCGACCACCGGGTAGAGGCTTTGAGTGGCGGCATGAAGCGCCGACTTGCTATCGCACGCAGTTTGTTGAACCACCCTGAGCTTTTAATTTTGGATGAACCGACAGTGGGTCTAGACCCGCAGGTGCGGCTATGGATTTGGGAGTTCCTGCAAAAGGTCAAAGAACAGGGTTCCACCGTGGTTCTGACCACTCATTACATGGAAGAGGCCGAGTCTCTGTGCGATCGACTGGCCATTATCGACAAGGGAAAAATTCTTGCGATTGGTTCGCCGAAAGAACTAATTCAAGCTCACCTGCAAGAAAATATGGTCGAATTCGAAGTCGAGTCCGCCGACATTAACTATTATTTACATCGCATCAAAGAAAAACGATTAAGTTATTTCGTGGTGGGGCGCCAAGTTTTCGTTCCGGTTGCGACCGATCTTATCGCCCGAGAAACGATGTCCATGGTCTCCAGTCGAAAGATTTCTTTTCGAAAGACCACATTAAGTGATGTTTTCTTGAGCTTGGCAGGGCACGACCTAAGGGAGATTTTATGAGTTCCCTGCAAGGCATTCACTGGATCCAAATCACCCGAGTTTGGTACCGCAACTTTATAATTTTTAAACGAACTTGGCTCATTTCTCTGTTTTGGATTTTACTCGAACCTGTCTTTCTTTTAGGCGCATTGGGATTTGGTCTGGGATCTTTTATAAAAACGATGGGCGGTTATTCTTACCTGGAATTTTTTTTCCCCGGCTTGATTTGCACCAGCTCGATGATGGTAGCTTTTTTTGAAAGCACTTACGGTAACTTTACCAAGCTTACGTATTCCAAAGTCTACGCTTCGCAGTTGTTGTCACCCGTTACGGCCACCGAGCTAATTGTCGGCGATATTTTGTGGGCGGCAAGCAAGGGAACGTTGAGCGGCTTAGGAATACTTATGGTGGGATCATTTTTTGGTCTCGGTTGGTCGCTGGGAACAATACCTTTTTTATTGGTACTTTTCTTGAACGCGTGGATTTTTTCATGCGTGGGAATGCTGGTGACTTCGATCGTCCAAAATTACGATCAAATTATTTATCCGACCTCGGGCCTGATCGTACCGATGTCTTTATTTTCGGGAACTTACTTTCCGATTGCGGACCTGCACCCAATGCTAAAGAGCGTCTTCTACTTGTTGCCCCTGAC
>JAYUPS010000329.1:0-6478 GCA_043759945.1 Bdellovibrio sp. | reverse complement strand
GTAACGGCCCGGAAGTAAGCCTTCGTGGATTTTGTGCGTGTATTCAAAATACTTCACGATCATGAAAATAAAACCGCAAACGATGGTTACGGCCAGCGCGGTGGTCGCTTGCTTATTTTTTCCGCGTTGGATCAGATTTATAGACATCGCCATGGTCCAGGAACTCAAGAGCAGAACCAGGGTATTAAAAGCTCCCATGCGCCAGTCTAGAAACGTGGAGCCAAGCTTAAACATTTCAGGATATTTATTGTGATAAATAAAATATCCAACAAACAGTCCGCCAAACATTAAGATTTCGGTCACCATGAAGAGCCAAATGCCCTCTTTCGAACTGACAAATTCGTGCATGGCATCTTTAAAATGGTGCGCGAAATGGTGCTCTGGTTTGCCGGCGGGAACTGAAGACCCGGTCGCTTGATTACTTGCCATATTCGTAAGGCCCCGCTGTGACAATGGGTTCAACTTCAAAGTTATGGAAAGTTGGAGGTGACTGAACGGTCCATTCCAGAGTTTTTGAACCCCACGGATTTGCCGGAGCCTTGGGCCCTTTTAAAAGTCCCTGCACCAAACAGTAAAGACCAATTAGGAATCCGAAACCGATCATCCACGCGCCAATCGAAGAAACTTTATTCAGTGGTTCATAGGCCGGCACGTAATCAGCATAGCGCCGGGGCATTCCCATGGCGCCCAGAACAAACTGAGGAAAGAAAGTAACGTTGAAACCGATAAAGATAAAAACCCACGACAGACGCGCGGTCGTTTCGTTGTACATTTTCCCGAACATTTTCGGGAACCAGTACAAAAATCCACCCATCAGCGCCATGAGCGTACCACCCACCATCACGTAGTGAAAATGCGCGACGACAAAGTAAGTGTCGTGGAAATGCACGTCTAGACCAACCAGAGCGAGCATAATTCCCGTCACTCCGCCAATGGCAAACAAGAATATAAACCCAAGGGCATACAGCATTGGCGAGGCAAATGAAATCGAACCCCGGTACAAAGTGGCGAGCCAGTTAAACATCTTAATCGCGGTGGGTACCCCGACCAACATTGTTAAAAACGAAAAGACAATGCCCGCGATTTCAGATTGTCCTGAAACGAACATATGATGGCCCCAAACAAAAAACGAAACGGCGGCGATTCCCAAAGACGAAAAAGCAATCGCCGTGTAACCAAAGATCGTCTTTCGCGAGAACGTCGTGATGAGCTCTGAAATCACTCCCATGGCTGGCAAAATCATAATGTAGACAGCCGGATGGGAATAGAACCAGAAAAAGTGTTGGAACAAGACAGGGTCTCCGCCCAGAGCGGGATCAAAAATTCCAACGCCCAAAATGCGCTCCATCATAATCAACAGGAGAGTTATTGCCAGAATTGGGGTTGCTAGAACCTGAATGATCGCCGTCGAGTAAATCGACCAAACAAATAAAGGGATCCGACCCATAGTCATTCCCGGGGCGCGCAACTTATGGACCGTCACGATAAAATTCAGGCCGGTTAGGATGGAAGACATACCCATGATAAAAGCCGCGACCACCATCGTAACCACCGAAGTCGATGATTTGATCGAGTAAGGGGCGTAGAACGTCCAGCCGGTGTCAATTTGACCGGTGAACAAAGTGGAAAGACCCAGCAATGCGCCCGCCACAAAGACGTACCAGCTTATCAAATTTAAACGCGGGAAGGCCACGTCTTTGGCGCCAATCTGAATTGGCAAAAAGAAGTTTCCCAAAATTGCGGGGATCCCCGGAATGATCACCATGAAGACCATGATCGCCCCGTGATAGGTCATAATCTTATTGTAGGTCCCGGGTGCAAAGTAATTCCCGGTGCTGAAAAGTTCCAGCCGAATCAGCATCGCCATCAATCCACCGGCCGCAAAAAGAGTCATGACGGTGATCATGTACAAAATTCCGATGCGTTTATGATCTAGGCTGGTCAACCAGGACCAAACACCCGGAAATTCATTAATGTAGTTTTGTCCTTCGACGTGATTTGATGCCACTTTTGCTACCTCGGTTTATTTCAAAGTTTTAATGAACTCAATCAGGGCCGAAACTTCTTCGTCTTTCAGGGCTCCTTGGAATGTCGGCATGACACCTTTGGGGTAACCCTTCGCGATTTTTGCATTCGGATACAGGATAGATTCGGTTATGTAGTTTTCATCAACGTCGACTGCACCGTCTTCGACCTCGTGTCCCTTGGCTCCCCAAAGACCCTTCCAACTTGGACCGGCTCCTTTGATCCCATTGACCGAGTGGCAGGCCACGCATTTACCGTTGTAAATTTTTTGTCCGCGTTCAACCATCGGCAAAGCCGCATCGTTTTCCTGGATCCAAGTTTCATACTCGGGAACACTGACCACTTTCATGCGCGCCAACATGCGCGAGTGACTGTCCCCGCAATATTCGGTGCAGAACACCTGGTAGTCACCAGTCTTGGTGGCGTTAAACCACAGGGCTGTGTAGCGACCAGGGACCGCATCTTGTTTAATCCGCATCGAAGGGATAAAGAACGAATGCAAAACGTCCCGCGAAGTGATGATTAATTTAACGGGCTGACCAACGGGTACAACCAGTTCACCCGTACTTACTTTTCCGGATTTATAATTAAAATCCCAAGCCCAACGATACCCGGTGACGTGAACTTCGAGTGCGTTTTCGGGCATCGTGCGCATTTGATGGTAGATGATCCATCCCCAACCAAACACCCCCAAGAAAATAACGAGTGGAATGAAAGACCACAAAAATTCTAAAAAAGTATTGTGACTGATGTACGGAGTCTTATCGTGTTCGGTCCGACGACGATATTTGTAGACAAAATAAATCATCCCACCGATCAAAATCACGCACGCCAAAAGACTGACCCACAAAATAAATGCATACAAGTTATCCACTTGAACGGAGATCTCCGTCCCTTGTGGTGGCATGAAACGACTTTGAGCCAGTGCCGTCAAAGGTGCAAACAACAGGGTTGAAACAAGCCATTTCATCAGTGCGAACTCCTCGGCTCTCTCGATCGCCACAAATGCGGGATAACGAGAGCCATTAAAAACATGACGACCAGCACTCCGCCCAATTGAACCAGACGAAAAGCGTAAAAGGTGTATTTACTAAGTTGGGGGTCATACATAAAGCAATACCAAATCATTTGATCGACAAAGCTTCCGATCTTTCCATCCGAAGCTTCTGTCAAAGCCAAGCGCAAATCTTTGGGCTCAAACATAATTCCGTGCAAGTAGCGCGTGATCTTGCCCTGGGGTGAAACCAAAATTGCAGCCGAAGAATGAGCCCACTGCTTCGAGGGCTCATCCCACTTGTAGTTGAAGCCAACTTTCTTGGTGATCGCCGCAATGGTCTCTTGATTTGCTGTCAGAAAATGGATTCCGGCCGCTGCCGCTGGCCGTCCATAAAGATCAACGTAGCTTTGCTTTTTTGCTTTTGCGACGTCGGGACCCTCTTTTGCGTCAAAACTGATGGCCACGATTTCAAATTTTTCGCCCGGATTCCAATCCACTTTTTTTAGGGCCTCAAAAACACCGTTCAGGTGAAAATTGCAAAGTCCCGGGCAGGTGTAATAAACCAAACTTAAAATCACAGGCTTCTGCGAATTAAAAAAACTTCCGAGCACGACCGACTCGCCCTTTTCGTTAACCAAGGGCAAGCTCAAATCTAATTCGACGCCGAGCTTTTCTTGAATTCCCATTTTTTCGGCGTTTCGAATTTTCTCGGTCGGCGCTTGCGGCGTAATTCTATTTTCGTAGCAAAGCCCCACCTGGGAATAGGCAGTGATTCCTGAAAACAGGATTGAAAAAAGAAGCTTACTTCGCTGTTTTTGCAAATTCCGCTACCTTTGCAGGATCTTCAGCCACTTTCGCAGTTGTGATTGATCCTATAAATTGTGAAAGAGCCCAACGATCAACGGGTTTAAAATGAGCGTAAGAGGCCATTGATCCGCCCGCAATTCCCTCGGTCAGAACCGTGTAAAAACCGATCAAACCGCCGCCCTTTTTCCAGGGTCCTTCGATTAAATTTCTAGGAGCTGGCTGCAAAGATTTACCGGCATCACCCTCGCCTTTGTAGTCTTTGCCATGGCACAGGGCACAGTTCTGGGCGTACAGTTTTTTTCCGTGCTTGATCATGTCTTCATTAACGACCCAAGGCTCTGAAACCTGGGAAACGTCCACGACGGCTTCGGCCAGAACAACTTCATTGGTTGGAGTTTTCAAATCCTCGTTTAAATTAATCCCTGGATGGATCGCAATAATATAAACAAAGAAAAGAAAAACAAAAACCATTGAGCCCATGAAAGCAATCATGCCACTGTGGTTGTACTGATCTTTTTCGGTCGATCTGTTATTTTTGGGATTTGGATCGCTGGACTGTCCATTGGACATACGGGCACCTGCTTCGATGTCTTGAGATGATGATTTTCATTAGTCGTTTAACATTCCAAAAATAAACGAAATCAAGAGTGAAAACAAGTTGTGTTAAGATCACAATAAACCCAAATAACGCGATATGTCTATTTGAGCAGTTTTACTGTTACGAAAATAAAAACCCGTGGGCAATTTCGACGAAGGCCTCGGGAGACTCGACAATTGCACAGTGACCACAACCCTTTAGGATTTTGAACTCCCCGTTCATAATAAGTGCCATCTCCATAGAATCCGCCATGGGTAACAAAACATCGTGCTCGCCGTGCACAACCAGTGTGGGTTTTCGTACACTCTTTAATTGCTCACCGGTCTTAAATCCCTTCAGGGCCTGCAACACCCAAGGTCCAACGCTTTGAACCGCCGCTTGAGCATCTTTCACGATTACGTTTTTAAAAAATGGATTATTGGGATCGTTTTTAAAAATCGTACTTCCGATCACGGCCGCAGTCAGGCCTTCGTCTTTCTTCATTTGCTCGAAAGCTCCCAGCATGGCGTCGTCAAAGGTAACTCCGTTGATACCCACCGGATCCAAAAGAACTTGTTTGTTATAAAGATCGGGACGAGCGCTCATCATCAGTGCGCAAATCAATCCACCGGTTGAATGTCCCACTAAATTAATTGAACCCAGATTCAAGCTTTCGACCAGAGCATTAAAGTCTCTGGCAAAGACGTGCATATCAACATCTTGAAGTGACTTCGGCGCCGTGCTTTTCCCGCAGCCTCGGAACTCGGCGACGATCATTGAGCCCGACCAATCCTTTCCTTTGCCACGACTTGCCCAGGTCTCTTTCACCGGAGTCCACCAACGATTGCTGGCCAGATTCCCGTGCAGGAACAATGTCGTTACCGGCAGGATATTTGGATAAACTTCATAATGAAGCTGATAATCTGAATTTAAATCTGGCTTGAAGAAAGCCATGACTATTTTCCCCGCGGAAGAGAAATTTCCGTACCACCGATGCTTCGAGCTTTCTCGGACTTTGAGTTACCCTGAAATTCAGCACCATCTGCGAGAGCCGGGTTGTTCTCTAGTATTTCTGCCACCCAAGCGGCCGCATACTGAGGAACATCTTCCGGAATTTTGTGCTCCGAATCTAAAATCGTCATCAGACTTGCACGGCTTTCTTCGGGAACGATATTCCAAAATTTGTCCAGCTTCGCGCGTTCAATGTATTGGTCTTCTCCGGCGATGATCATGTGAACGGAACCCGCAGGCAACCGTTTTGCCTCTTCGAAAGCATTCCACAAACGAACACCCTGAACCAAGCGATAAACGGCTTCTAATTTATAGGGATTTTCTAAAACTACTGGCTCAACTGACGGATAAGTCGCATAAACAATTTGGTGTAGAAAAAAATCATAGAGCTCAACATCGGTCGCTGGATTCCACGGTTGCATAACACGCGTTAATAAAATTTGTTGTTTGATCCACTTGTCTTGGCCTTCGACGGGCTCGGTAAAGGGGGCCATAAGAATCAATTTGTTGACCATCTCCGGATAAGCGTAAGTGAAAGCTATGGCGATTCCGCCGCCGTAGGAAAGACCGGCAATATTGACCTTGGTCAAACCCAATTTGCCCAAAAGCGCTTTGAGATCTCCTGTTTGCTCGCCCAGCTCGATGCGATCTGTGATCGGGGCGTATTTTAAAAGAGTTTTGCCCATGCCGAACATATCGTAGCGAAGAATGCCGTAACCCTTATTCGCCAGGCTTTGCGCGAAACGATCCCAAGTGAATGTTGAATAAGTCAGACCGTTCAACAAAACGATCGTGGGCTTGCCCTGTTCGGCTTTGATCCAATCCACGTAAAGTTCACGCGTCTTGCTAATTTTTACGAACTTTTCCATTCGTTCGGGTGCTTTTGCTGACGCTAAAGAACCCATTCCCAAAACGATTGCCGCCAAGACTCCTAAAACTACTTTCATGTACTTTCCCCTCGTTAATTAAAGAAATTTATAAAACTAGGCCGCCATCAACACTTAAGGTCGTCCCGTTAATGTACCGGGCGCCCTCGGAAGATAAAAATAAACAAGCCGCAG
>JAYUPS010000328.1:0-2592 GCA_043759945.1 Bdellovibrio sp. | reverse complement strand
GGGCAAAGTTTGGAAAACCTCCATCTTAACGGAATCAAAACAGCTTCGCCCCGCATTCAGATTGTGAAGGATTCGGTCTCGCTGTAGCTTTTGGCCCATGAAAATAACAGTCTTTCTAATTGCACTGCTGAATCTGATCCCGTCCCACTCTGGCCCTTTGCGCCCCACCACGTTTTTGCAGAAACCAAAGTTGATCGTGGTGTTAGTAATCGATCAATTTCGCGCCGATTATCTGCCGCGCTTAAATAATCAGTTTTTACCGGCGCAAAGTAAAAACCAACTGGGCGGGTTTAACTACCTGATGACCCGCGGAGCCTATTTTCCATTCGCAAATTTTAATATCCTGCAAAGTATGACTTGTCCCGGACACGCAATGATTTTATCGGGAGCTAATCCTGCGCAAATGAAAATTCCGCTCAACGAGTGGTTTGATCGCCGCACCGGAAAAATGAGTTATTGCGTTCAAGACTCGGACTCTCCGGTCGTGGGATCGACGGGATCTGCAGGATCGATGGGCCTTTCTCCCCGCCTGATGAACGGAAGCAACCTGGTCGATGAAATTAAAAACGCGAGTTTACCCTCGAAAGCCATCGCGATTGCCCTTAAAGACCGTAGCGCGATTTTAATGGGCGGAGCCCAAGGGGATCTGGCTCTGTGGTTTGATTACGACAAATACAAATGGGTCACCAGTCGTTTTTATGTGAAAGAGGGCGATCTACCGAAATGGACGCAAAATTTAAATGATAAAATTCAGCAAACCCTGGGGCAAAAATTTTCCTGGAAGCTCGGGACCGAAGAAATTGGCAAAAAGTCGACTTTGTTTACGCCCTACGGGAACAAAGTCACGATCGAAGCCGCCCTTCAGGCGCTTCAGGAATACAACTTGGGTAAAAACGGCGGAACCGACCTCTTAGCCATTAGTTTTTCTAGTCACGATCATCTGGGACACAAATTTGGCCCCAACACCCCTGAGATGACTGAAATGACCCTGGATATGGATCGCACAATTTCGCGGCTGCTCACCGCGCTTCAAAAGAATTTTTCAAATGGGTTGAAGGACGTGACGATCGTTTTGACCGCCGATCACGGCGTGGCTCCGGCCGTTGGTTTTTTACAGAATAAATCATTGGCCTCGGGCCAAATTAAAGTGACAGAACTGCTTGAAAAGCTGAACGCCAAACTGAACGAAGAACTTGGGAAGCCCAGTTCGGGAACTTGGATTTCAAACTACAAGTCCTTTAACTTTTATTTAAATCAAGAAGCCATCAAATCAAAAAAACTGACTGCGGCCGCCGTTGAAAACTCGGTCCGTCAATTTTTAGAAGCTCAAGCCGGCGTTGAGACGGCTGTCACCCGAACCGATGTAAAGACCCGCTCTCTGCCGGTGGGATTGCTCGGTGAACAAGTTTTAAATACCTACGTCGAAGCCCTGAGCGGTGATGTTATTTTGATTCCAAAACCTTTTTTCTACGATGACAAAGACGCCGCCACCCACATGACCGGTTACAGTTACGACAGTGCCGTGCCCTTGGTGTTCCTGGGGGAGCGATTCAAGGCCGGAGTTTATTCTGAGCCCGCAAAGATAATTGATATTGCACCAACTTTGTCTTTTATCACCGGGGTGCTTCCGCCGGCCATGTCCCAAGGACGGGTTCTGAGCGAAGCGCTCAAAGATTAGTACTTCGTTTTATCCGTTTTCAAATCCCATTCCTGAAATACCAGGTAGGCTTCTGCTCCGAGCAATTGCGAAATTGGAATTTTTCGATTTTTAAGTTCTTTGGGAATTTCTTGATAAATGAATTCGTCATCAAACTGGTGCTTGGCCGCATCGGTCCGGGTATTTCCAAAGTAGATCCGTTCCAAACGCGCCCAGTACGCGGCAGCCAGACACATCGGGCACGGCTCACACGAGGTGTACAACACGCAACCTTCGAGCGAAAAGTTTTGGATGCCCTTGGTGGCGTTGCGGATGGCGACAACTTCGGCGTGAGCGGTGGGATCATTGGTCGAGGTCACTTGATTCCAACCCTCGCCGATGATTGTTCCGTCTTTAACGACGACGGCACCAAAGGGTCCACCCGCACCGGAAAGCATATGCAACCGCGACAGTTCAATCGCCCGCTTCATAAAAAGATCATTCACTAGCGAGTCGCCTTGACGTCTTGGCCGGGACCCGAAGCACCCGAGCTGGAATTTCGGATATTTTTATTGCAGAACGCATCGGCCGCAAAGGCCTCTTCTGCGGATTTTTTAAGACACCGGTATTTGGGATTATCAACCCCTCGTTTTTTTTGCTCGGTCAGGTGGTCCATATCCAGGGGGAAAATATCAGCTGAAAACTCGGACTTGTTCTTATTGATACGAATCGATTTTAAATCAATTTTACAAGCCGACAAGACATTCTCGGCCGGCAGTTCTTTCCAACTTTTAAATTTTTTCCCGCACGAGGGCCGAAATTCAATGATGTAGGGCTGTCCCTCGGTGTGACCATCTTTACGAACGACGACAAATATTGTTCCCTGGACAGGATCGCCCGATTTAAATTCTTTTTTAAAGACGACGTCTTTATCTGCCGGCCCGCTTTCGTCGTCA
>JAYUPS010000327.1:0-19424 GCA_043759945.1 Bdellovibrio sp. | reverse complement strand
ATAAATAAATTCTGTTGATCCACCGCCGATATCTAAAACCAGCCGGGGATGTGCGCTTTCAAAAAGCGGACTTGAAGTTGCTCCTTGGTAAGTCAAACGGGCTTCTTGCCCGCCAGGTATAATTTCAACGGGAATATTATAACGACTGCAGAGATCAAAAAGAGCTTGGGCATTTGTGACTTCACGCGCGGCAGAGGTCGCCATTGCCAATACGCGGTCCGGCTTGTGAAATTCGAGCTTTCTAGAAAACTTTTGAAGGGCAGCTTCCGCGCGGACCAAAGCATCGGGGTGAAACTGTTTTGATTTATCAACATCTTCGCCCAGTCGGACCATTTCAATGGAATCATCAATAACTTTAACCAAGGTTCCATTTTCATATTCGGCAACTAAACAAAGAAAAGTATTTGATCCTAAATCGAGCGCCGCGAGCTTCATACTGGGCCTTTCAGTTTTTCCAAAAGAATTTTATTTACCAGATCCGGATTGGCCTGGCCTTTACTTGCTTTCATCACTGCGCCGACAAAAAATCCGAAAAGTTTTTCTTTACCGGACCGGTAGTC
Organism: Bdellovibrio sp.; assembly: GCA_043759945.1. Taxonomy (GTDB): domain Bacteria; phylum Bdellovibrionota; class Bdellovibrionia; order Bdellovibrionales; family Bdellovibrionaceae; genus JAYUPS01. Next base: position 18,864 of record JAYUPS010000327.1, on the reverse strand, counting down.
CGCCGCTTGAGCAGGATTTGCCGAGATGACTTCTGAAATAATTTTTTCGATCGCTCCGGGATCGGAAACTTGAACTAAATTCTTATTTTTAATAATTGCGGCAGGGGCCTGACCCGAACTCCACATGTCGGCAAAAACAACTTTTGCAATTTTTCCCGAAATAACACCTTGATCGATTAGCGAAATCAATTCACCCAAATGCGCGCTGGAAATCGGCGAACGCGTGATTTGCATTTGCGCTTGATTTAACTCCCTAAGAAGTTCCGACATAATCCAGTTGGCGGCGCCCTTGGGGTTGCCGCAAAAACGAGCGACCTGCTCAAAATAGTCTGCGATCTCACGTTCCGTCGTCAGAACATTTGCGTCCAGTGCAGAAAGCCTAAGTTCCTGCGCAAATCTTTTTTCGCGGGCGCCCGGAAGCTCGGGAAGTTCGGTGCGATATTTTTCAATCGCGGCACGGGTGATTCGCACGGGCAGAAGATCAGGATCAGGAAAGTAGCGATAGTCTTGGGCGTCTTCTTTGGTTCGCATCGAAAAGGTCCGATTCTTATCGGCGTCCCACAGTCGGGTCTCTTGAATAATTTTCTCGCCGCGTTCATGGGCATCAATTTGACGCTCAATTTCAAACTCGATCGCTTTTTCGACAAAGCGGAATGAATTAATATTTTTTATTTCAACTTTGGTGCCGAGCTTGTCTTCGCCCACCTTGCGGACACTCACATTGCAATCGCAGCGCAAAGAACCCTCTTCCAAATTTCCGTCACAGACATCCAAATAGCGTAAAATTTGACGAATCGTTCGCGCATATTCTGCGGCTTCGGTTGGCGTTCGCAAATCGGGACTTGAAACAATCTCCAAGAGTGGAATGCCGGCACGGTTGTAATTGATCAACGAATATTCACCAAAGTGAGTGGATTTTCCGGCATCTTCCTCCAGGTGCGCTCGCTCAATTCGAATCACTCGCTCCTGACCGTTCAAGCTAAAACTAACTTTACCATTCTCGCAGATCGGTTGATCGTACTGAGAAATCTGATAACCTTTCGGCAAGTCAGGATAGAAATAGTTTTTGCGCGAAAAAACGGATTTTTCGCGGATCTCGCAGCCCAGCGCCAACCCCGTTTTTATCGAAAGCTCAACTGCTTTGGCGTTCAAAACCGGCAGAGTTCCAGGCATCCCGACGCTGACAGGGCTTGTGTTGGCGTTGTCACTGGCCTCAAACTCGGTCGAGTCTGCGCAAAATATTTTGCTCACGGTTTTTAGCTGCGCGTGGATTTCTAACCCGATGATCGGTTCATATCCCCGAATGTTGATGCCGCTCGATTTCTGTATGTAGTAGGGATTAATAGACATTCGGGACCTCTCTCTTAATTCCCGAAGCGTCTTCTAACGCCAAACCCACGTTCAACATCTTTTGCTCCTGGAAATGATTCGCTGTTAACTGAACTCCGATCGGAAGACGATCTTTTGATAATCCAAAGGGCACGCTCATGCCGGGGAGCCCCGCTAAATTAGTGGAAACCGTGAACAGATCATTTAAATACATCGCTAAGGGATCACTAATTCTTTCACCTAATTTAAAAGCAGGTGTTGTCGAAACAGGAGACAGAATAAGATCACATTTTCTAAAGGCCTCGGCGTATTGATTTTGAATCAGCCGACGAACCCGGCAGGCTTTGTTGTAAAAAGCGTCATAGTATCCCGCGGACAAACAATAAGTTCCGAGCACAATACGGCGCTTTACTTCCAGCCCAAATCCCTGGCCGCGAGTTTGGGAATAAAAATCTTCCAAGCTCACGGCGGCCAAGTTTTTGAAGTCTGCGCGGTAACCGTATTTTACGCCGTCATAACGGGCCAAGTTGCTGGAAGCTTCCGACGCTGCCACCAAATAATAAACCGGCACGGCAAACTCCGTCATTGGGATAGAGATTTCAATTATTTCAGCACCCTGCCTTTTTAAAACCTCGATCGCTTTTTGCAGAGTCTTTTCCACATCTGGATCCAGCACTCCGGATTTCATAGCTTCGGTTTGAAGGCCGATTTTAAAACCATTTAAGTTCTGATTTAAATCCTTTGAAAATGCGGGCACTTTTTGGACCGAAGTCGTCGCGTCTTTAGGATCCTGGCCACAGATGGATTCTAAAATCAGGGCCGCATCCGCCACGCTCGAAGTCATCGGACCCGCTTGATCCAGTGAGCTGGCGTAAGCGATAATTCCATAGCGACTGATGCGCCCGTACGTGGGCTTCACCCCAACAACACCACAAAAACTTGCCGGCTGACGAATGGATCCTCCGGTGTCTGTCCCCAGCGCAGCCGCGCACAATCGCGCCGACTGGGCCGCGGCCGAGCCCCCACTTGAACCGCCGGGGACTCGATTGATGTCCCATGGATTCTTTACTGCTCCGTAAGCCGAAGTCTCGTTACTGGATCCCATCGCGAACTCGTCGAGATTTAACTTTCCCAAAACAAGTCCACCTTGATTTTTAATCCGAGCCACCACGGTTGCGTCATAGGGCGAAACAAAATTCTCTAGAATTTTAGAACCCGCCGTTGTCTTCAGATCTTTGGTGCAAAAAAGATCTTTTATTCCAAAGGGCACGCCCATAAGTGAGCCTGTGATTTCTCCGCGATTTATTTTTTTATCCATGGCTTCGGCCTGTTTTAAAACCTGGTCGTTTTTTGAAATATAAGAGTTTAGTTTGTTATCTAGTTTCTCAATGCGCTGTAGAAAAAATCCCGCGACCTCTTTTGCCGAAATTTTTTTTGAGCCTACCGCGGAACTAATTTCTGAAAGTGAAGCTTTAAGCAAATCCAATTAAACCACCGGAGGAACGGCAAACAGGTTGCCTTGTTTTGCGGGTGCATTTGCAATAATTTCTTCCGCGGTAAAAAGACGTTCCACCACGTCCTCACGCCAAAAATCTTGGATTTCTGTTGGTGTGACCAGCGGCTCTACCCCTTCGGTATCTACTCCCGAAATTTTCTCAAAGTTTTGAAGCGCACTCGTCAATTGTTGGGTGAAGTCCGCACTTTCTTGATCCGTCAGTTTTAGTCGGGCCAATTTGGCAACTTTATCAAGAGTTTCTCGGTCCATATTGTGCTCCCATCAGGTCTTCGAACAGTAACGAATTGCAGAAACCTTTTCAACCGTCATGCAGTGTGAGAGAACTCTTTCATGGCCCGCTATGATAAGTTAAAAGCACTCGTACGACAACACGACCAATTGTATTACGTGTTGGATAAACCCGAGATCACAGACTTTGAGTACGATCAGCTCTGGAACGAGCTTTTGGACCTCGAGGCTAAGAATCCAAAACTGGATCGATCCGACTCACCAACGCGGCGGGTGGGCGGAAAACCATTGGATCAATTTCGAAAGGCCGATCACCGCATTCCGATGCTTTCCCTGTCAAACAGCTATTCGCCCGAAGACTTAACCGAATTTGATATCCGAGTAAAAAAACAGCTGTCGACGGACCGGGAAATTGAATATTTCGTCGAACCCAAATTTGACGGGTTAGCAATTGAGCTTATTTACGAAAAAGGTTTGCTCGTCAGGGCCCTCACACGTGGAGATGGCGTTACGGGGGAAGACGTGACTTCCAATGTCCAAACGATCCGTTCAATTCCTTTGCGCTTAGATAAAAAGAAACCCCCGGATCTTCTGGAGGTTCGCGGAGAGGCCTTGTTGCTGAAACAAGATTTTTTTAATCTGAATAAAGCCCAGGAATTAGCCGGAGATTCTGCTTTTGCCAATCCTCGAAATGCGGCGGCCGGAACGATTCGTCAGCTGGATCCAAAAATTTCGGCCAGCCGACCTCTGCGTTTTTATGCCTATTCGGTTGGCGCTGTTGAAGGGGTCGATTTTAAAACCCAAGAAACCCTAGAGGATTCGCTCGCCCAATGGGGTATTCCAGTGACGCCAGATTTGAATAAATTTTCACTGAGGCAAACCCTGCAAGGCATCAGGCCCGTGATTGATTTTTATTATGAAATCGAAAAAATCCGAAAAGATCTGCCCTTCGAAATCGACGGAATCGTGGTCAAAGTTAATTCGATAGCTGAGCAAAATGATTTGGGACTGGTGGCTCGAAGCCCGCGCTGGGCAACCGCCGCGAAATACAAGCCAGAGCAGGCCACAACAAAAATCGAAGAAATCCTGATCCAAGTTGGCCGAACCGGAGTTTTGACTCCGGTAGCGAAAATGATCCCCGTAAAGGTCGGTGGCGTTACCGTAAGTAATGCCACTCTCCATAATCTTGAAGAGCTCGAACGAAAAGACGTGCGCGTTGGCGACACCGTCCTGATTCATCGAGCAGGCGACGTCATCCCTGAAATTGTAACTGTTGATTTGGCGAAGCGACCAAAAAACTCAAAACCATTTGTGATGCCTTCAAGATGCCCGGAGTGCTCTTCGGCTGTCGACAAAGTTGAAGGTGAAGTGGCTCATCGGTGTATAAATGCTTTTTGCCCGGCCGTAGTTCGTGAGTCTTTAAAACATTTTGTAAGCCGTCGAGCCATGAATATCGAAAAAGTCGGAGATAAGCTCATAGATGCTTTCTTTGAAGCCGACCTGGTGAAGAAATTTTCCGACCTATTTCGCCTGAAAAAGGCCGACGTGCTTTTACTTGAGCGCCAAGGGGAAAAGTCTGCCGACAATATTATTGAAAGTATCGATCGCGCTCGAAAGCCGGCCTTGCCGCGATTTATTTTTGGTTTGGGTATTCGTTTTGTTGGCGAACAGACCGCAAAACTATTGGCCGATCACTTCGGCACAATAGAACGTTTTATGGAGGCCGAACTCGAAGAGCTTCTGAACGTGCCGGAAATTGGGCCTAAGGTCGCAGAAAGTATTTTAAAATCTATTCAGAATCCTGAGTTTAAGAAAGAAATTAAATGCATTCTCTCTTCGGGCGTTGAAATTCAAAGACCAAGACGAAGCCTGTCCGGCTCACTTTCTGGTTTAAGCTTTTTGATCACGGGTACTTTGCCTGTAAAAAGGGATGAAGCCGTACAAGCCATCGAAAATAATGGTGGCAAACTGTTAAGTTCAGTTAGTTCCAAGCTGTCTTATCTGGTGGTTGGCGATGATCCGGGTTCGAAAGTAGACAAAGCGCGGAGTCTAAATGTTAAATTAATCGACTGGCAGGAATTGCTGAAGCTTATCAATGGCTGAGTAGCTCGAGTTCGACAAAGCTTTCGAAATACAAATCTGTAGATGGAAAGCTTGTCTTCTAATTTTTTGAATTAAAGATGATCGATAACAATATCACGCGCCATAACGGTTTTACGTCCATCGGCTTTGGCAGAATCAATTCCCTTTTGGCAAAGTTGCTCTACTGCTTTACTAAGCACGTCGATTGTCTCTGCAGAAGTGTTCATCTGACCTTTTTCTTTGATCAATTTTTTAATTTTGCTTGTTACAACCAAAACGTCTGCCATGGAGTACTCCTTCTAATGAAATATACGGGCCAATGGGGCCTTCAAATGCAAAGTAAGGGTTGCACAGGTTGATTCCAGCAACAATCATTAATAAGTGGAAGCAATGCATTACTTGGATTCGTTGATGGTGCCATCGCGAAAACGCAGAAGCGTGGCGCGGCGTATTTCAATGCCAGTTTTGCTATCAAGAGTTGTGTCAGGCTCGATCCAAATAAAAGTTTTTTGATCAATCGTTTTTGTACATTCCACATCTGTAAAGGCCGGCGACCAGCAGCCAGAATTTAAATGTTCCACCGCCCCGATCATTTCATGACGAGCGATGTGAGTGTGCCCATAGATGATGCGATGAACTTTGGTGATTCGACTGGCCGTTGCCAAAATTAAGTCGTCGGGCTCTTTGTAATCAGAAACCATCGATTGAATCGACTGGCTGTAAAACAGAAAGAAAGGCAGCAGTAAGAACAGGGGAATAAAGGACCAAAAAAATGAAACCTGGTAAACTTGGTTAATTAAAATCACAACTTCAAAAACAACTAAAAAAGAAAGCATTATTAAAAGTGCTCGATCCAGCCACAACTCGCGGGCCATCATAAATGGGTTCTTGCTGGCGGAGTCTGAGAAAAGTTCGCGCAGTTCACGCACCATTCGAGGGGCCGCATTGGATCGCCCAGCGATTTCTTCAATCCGGTCCTCGAACCGAAGGGGATCTTTCATGGGGATAATTAAACGATCTCTGAGTGCCATGTAGATCGTGAATAGGGCGCTCCAGATCCAAGTCCACATAATTAGCGGCTGCGCCCGGAGCATATATTTCGAAAAAAATTTTATATACTGCGGAACGGTCATAATGAAGTTGGACTCAACGTGCGGATTAAAAAAACCCAGTCCGTTTAAAATATAACGACAAGCTAAATTTCCAAAGGGCAGCCGCATGGTTTTGAAATTATAACCTTTCGAAAACGGATGCACCGGATCTTCGCAAACGCAATAGGGATCATACTGGTTCCCGTGCTCGATTAAAGTATCTTGATTAGAAATGTAAAACCATTCGCAAAACCGGACGACATCGATTTGGTCTGTTCGCAAGTTGAGTGACTGTATAATTATACTTTGCACCTCGGGGTAGTGCAGCTCTGTATCGTGATTTCCGATTACAAAAACCACGCGGTTTCCTTGTGCTAAAAATGCGGCCAGGTATTCAAAAAATTTTGAGTGATCCTGAATGATGCGTTCAATTTTATACTGGGATCTTTCGGGTCTGGGAAACAGGCCCCGCTTTCTTTCAATCCATTTAATTCGAAAAGTTGGGTTTTCCGGCAAACTGGTCACGCTATCAAAGTCGAAAATATCACCGTTAAGAACAAGTTCCACTTTCTCGTCATTGGATTTTCTTTGAATTTCCTTTACGAAATCGCCAAAAAGTTCATCGAAAAAAAATTGACGTGTCTTAAATTTTTTCCACAACGGATACCGAGGGTTGATTGGCTCTGCCTCGCACAGATGCAAATCGCTGATAATTGCGGTGAACTTGGCTTTGACCCATTCTTCAGATAGCCCCATACTCTCATTGTCCAAACAACGAAGGCGGGTGGCAATGGAATTTAGATCTGGGTCCGTCAGATTACCGACGCCAATTCTTGTGGTTGGGGTGGGCATTTCCGGAAAGTCAGTTTTGCGGCTTTTAGGTTCTTTGGGGGCACAGAGCCAGGATATTTTTTCGTATGATGACAAAGATCCCACCGCCCAGCTTCGAAACGTCGAAGACGCTTTGCGATTGAATCCCCAGACTTTGGTTGTTTCCCCGGGGGTGCCGCTCTCCACCCCTTGGATCAAAAAGTTGCAGGGTCAGGGTTCGCTCGTTACCAGTGAACTCGAGTTTGCGAGTCAATTTCTGAAAAATGAAAAAATTCTGGGAATCACGGGCTCGGTTGGGAAAAGCACGGTGGTGGCGATCTTGGGTCAAGGTCTTGCCGATCAAGGGTTCGTGGGTGGAAATTTTGGGGACCCTTTGGCAAATTACATCTGCGATGTCCATGAGGGGAAACGGACTCGAGTTCCTTGGATTGTCTTAGAGCTTTCATCCTACCAACTTGAGAACTTTCCAAGCTTGCTTTGCGATGCGAGCGCAGTTATTTCACTGACTGCAAATCACCTGGAGCGTTACGAAAGCAAACACCAATATTACAAAACAAAACTGTCCCTTATTTTTAAAACCAAGGGTCCCATTGTATTTAATCATTCGGGATTTGATTTAATACCTTTGGTTCGAAAAGAGTATGGCAACGCTAAAGTTCGATCTCAATTCACTTCAACGGATCGCAAAGACCCCTTGGTAAAACAAGTTCTTCAGAAGAACACACTCTTACTGGGCGCTCACAACTTGGATAACCTTGCGGTGTGCGTACGCCTGGCTCAGCTTCTTGATTTTCCCGAAGTCGTCATTGAGCGTTTTTTTACCTTTGGGGGACTGCCCCATCGACTTGAAAATTTAGGAATATCAAAAGGCGTACTTTTCGTTAATGACAGTAAGGCCACGACCATCGCTTCGGTGGTTCAGGCGGTGCTCTCTTTAAAAAGCAGAATCCAATCCGCAGAAACTTTTCATTTGATGCTCGGTGGAAAAGATAAGAATCTTCCGTGGGAAGACTTGAAAAATATGGGCAAAATAAGAAACGCCCGATTTTATTTTTTCGGTGAATCCGCCTCCAGAGCGCATCGTCTTTCGGGTCTCCTCGGCGACGAATATAAAAGCCTGACGGACGCAATTTCTGCGGTCCTGCAGGTCGCAAGAAAAAATGATTTCGTACTTCTTAGTCCGGGCGGAACAAGCCTGGATGAGTTTAAATCTTTTGAACACCGTGGACAGGCATTTAGAAAAGAAATCGAACAGTGGTCACGCGGTCCGGATCAACCGGAATAATTTGGCTCGCCGTTTCACCAAAGTTGTCGCGCACCACAATCGTGTGAGCTGATGCCGGAACATTAAAGGCAATGAATCCGCCGTTTTCGACGGGCTGTTCAACACGGCTGCCACTGGCATCAAAGAAAACAACAGTGACTGGGGCCTGCTCTCCCAAATGCGGAAGTAAAACTTGGTAATTCCCTTTAGATACAAATCCGATAACAGTTCCGGCTCCGGGCTGTGGACTTAATTGCATCGTTGATGCCATTTGTTCTAGCCAGGCTCGGCGCACAAGCGGGACGTGTAAGTAATCGTCGTCCCCTTTTATCACGTACATCGATGGAACCAGATCATGATTTCGGGGTTGAACTTGAACCAGCTCAATTTGGTCCGTAACAGGGTGATCAAATTTTCCGTAACCTTCAATTTCGATTGGCGCATTCAATCCCTGCAAATCGATGGTCGCTTGTTCGTCGGTTCCCTGAAAGGCATCAAAGACACGAACTTCGAAGGGTGCATTTTTACCAACATCTTGAATTTCAGAAAATGAAACCGAGTCCATTTCTGCTAAAAAATTACTGAATCCGAAAAAGAAATTACCCTTGGTTGCTCGCACCGAATAGTAGCCGTTTTCAAGATCCATAAAGATAAAATGACCGTTGGCAGCTGTCTCGGTCAAACTGGGATCGGGAATTAAAAGATCATTTAAATAGATCGGTTTCGTATCTGGATCTTGGAGCATTTCCACCCGAACGCCTGCCGTGGGCCGACCTTCGCGTGTCGCTTGACCAACGACAAAGCCACCGTCTTGGTCCTGAACTGGTGTTTGTACCCGTTGATTTCGAATAATATCTTTCCAGGCATTCACGGTGGATACCGGAATTACGGGGTACAGCCGCGGAGCCCCCGTCGTCATCCAATGAATCGCGGGATAGTAGCCTTTGCCCTTTGTGAAACCAAAGGCCGTGGATCCCGGAACAACGCCATCAATCTTGAGTTGGCTTTGTGCATCCGTCGTGAACTCGGCTTGCTGATCAACGGAGACTTTGGTTTTAAAGTTGGCTGACTCGCTTTTTTTGAACGAGGTTTTTCCAAAAAGTCCTTTGTTCGAATTGTAGAAATCGGACATATGCGAGGCCAACGAAGTCTGCGGCTGAAGGACGATTTTTCCGGAAAGTGAATTGGGGCTTAATCGTAGAGAGCCCTTGGCTTTTAATCGTCCAACGTTGTCATACATTTCTGCGTTCACAGATCCGACAAGTTCGGTCACGTTGACTTCGTATTTGAAGTCATTTTCGGTGTTAATAAGTCCTGCAACTTTTGATGCCCCTTCGCGGGTCCAGTTAATTTCGATATGTTCGCCCGGACCCCAGAAAAGCCCTAGTGCCAATTCTATTCGGCCCTGCACCTGATAGGTTTTGTAACCCCGCGGAGATTTATTGCTTGGCCGGTCTGTCGATTTTTCGCTCGGGTTCTCGTTCGATTTCTCGCTCGGACGGGAAATAATCCATCCCGGTAAAACATCTCGCGAAGGGCGTTTTAATTCTTCAGCAACCTGGGCTTGAATATTCGAACTCACGGGATCCGGGGAGGCTTCATTAAAAACTTCAAAGTCATTCGAGGTCACATTGGCTCGATCCAACCAGCGCTTTTCTTTGTCCGTTAAAGTCTCAGGCCAATTTTGAGGGGCCTGTTCCGAATATTTAGCGCGAACCGGCTCATCAAATTTAGGATTGCTCTTCACAGTTTGAGTCAATTTCGCGGCCGCTTGGTGATAAATCTCCGCGCGGGTTATCAGTATTTCTGGAATCGACACCTGCCGCCGCTGCAGCACAAACGCCAGCGGACGAAGTTGTCGTTTTGAAATGACCTCCGTCAAATTCACGGTCATTGCAGGCTCGGGCAAATTAAGTTTTTCTTTTTTTGCTTCGTATTTCAGAGTTTGAATAAAAGCCAGCCGAGGAGGCGTCGCTTTGGTCGTCGTAATTTTGAGCGGCTTTTTGATAAACTTCACGCGATGCTCTTGGATTCTTCCAAAAGGGACGAAAATTACCAATACTGCGGATATGGCCAGATAAGCCTTTGTTAACAACACCGTTTACTAGTCTCGTCAAAAGGCTCGAAAATCGTCAATCACATTCCGGTTTTCACGACTTTCGATAAGCTCCCGGTTGATTTCCTTCGAGAAGTCTCTAGACAGATTTTCGTCCAGTCCGACCTCTTCCCAGACGCCACGGATCTTTCGTTCAAGATAAACCTGGACCAAAATGTCGTAGGGGCGTCGGTCCCCCATTATTACAATGCGCGCAATAACCCGTTCCCGCATTCTATTTTCCGGTGTGGTGTCGTTGGGGTCCCTTTTAAGAGGAGGGGTGTACAGGATTTTATCATCATCACTTTTGCTTTGAACGCCATAGAGATTTCTGATTGCAACGTGGATGTCCGACATCGAGCGATTCAGATCTCGCACATAATGTCCCTGGGTTGTGCATCCTGGAGCGAAAAGCACCAAAATTAATAGGAATATAAGGTTGCACGCTGCTTTTACCAAAACACTAACCTTTGCTTAAAGTTCGCCGACCTTGCCCAAAAAATGCGGCACTTAAGGGTCGCTGATCCAAGTTTACAAGTTCAACTAAGGTTTGTCCAAGTATCGGGTGGACCAGTTTCGGTTCCAGCTCTGCGGAACATTGTAAGAAAAGACGTTTGCGATGCAAGTCGGGGTTCGGAAGCGGCGCTTTTGGATTAAGTAACACTTGGTCGTCCCAACTTAGAAGGGTCGCCTCAACATCGCTATCGGGGGGCCGAATCGGAAGCGTCTGAGAATCGAAGTGACTGATCTCAGTTTCAATTCGTACCACGGTCCACAATTCTGAAAGCCAACCCCGGTCGAGCGCTTGGCCCTCGGTACGATAAATATTTGAAATTTGAACTTCGCCGTAATTTTCTTGGGCCCAGGAGAGCCAGTGCTCAATTGGTTTCATACCGTTCATCAGATTCGAGCGCAAACCGACTAAAACTAAGCTCATTTCACATCCAAATAGTCATCCATCGAATAGAATCCTGGCTTCCGTCCAATGAGCCAATTTCCAATTTCAAGAGCACCGCGCGCAAAAACTCGTCGGCTGAGCGCCGTGTGCTCAATCGCAATGGTTTCTTCAGGTCCCATTGCCCAAACCCGGTGAATACCAATCACTCCACCACCGCGAAGAGAGTGAACCGGTTGAATTTTTTTACCAACAAAGTTTTCTAAGTCCTGCAGTAAAATTTTGGCCGTTCCCGAGGGCGCGTCTTTTTTCTGGGAGTGGTGCACTTCTTCAATCTCAAAATCGTAGTGAGAAATCGTGGCAAAGGCCTGCATCGCTCGCCGCATAACCGCCACGCCGATCGAGGTGTTCGGCGCCCAAAACACCGGCACTTTTCGAGACAGTTTCTTAAGAGCCTCAAAATCAGACTTCGACAGACCCGTCGTGCCCGACAAAAGAGGAACCCGATGATTGTGAAGTTCTTTAATTAAATTCCTGAGTGCCACCGGAGAAGAAAAGTCGATCAAGACATCTGCAAAGTTTTGGCCCTGCAGGCTCTTCAGATCTTGCAGCGACCTGGCATAACCCGTATCTCCAAAAGAACGTGATAAACCCAAAGAAGGGTTCCATAGACTGACCGTCTCTTTTGCCAAAGCTAGAATTTCCTGGCCCATCTTTCCGCTCGCGCCAAACATTGCCAGCTGCAAAGTTTTTTTCTTAGCCATTTAGGACTCCTGACTTTACTAAAATCATTTTCATTTTTTCAGCCAGGGTTGAATCCATCTCCACCAAGGGAGACCGAAGTTCCGGAGAGTCAATAATTCCCATCTGCCACAATGCCATCTTTACGGGGATTGGATTTGCTTCAACAAAAAGGCTTTTAACAAGCTCCAGGTAATTTTCAGTTTCGTTTTTCCGCATCTGCGCGGGAATAATATGGGAAGAGACCGAAATGACACCGTTTCCACCCGCGCGTTGAAAAGCCTCATAGGTTTCGTCATCTCCAGAAAGCAGCGTAAAATCATTTCCGCAGGCTTTGCGAATGCTCTTTGCAAATTCAATATTTCCAGAAGCCTCTTTAATACCTATAACATTTGGCAGACGGCTTAATTGATCAATGGTGTCGAGCTCAAGAGCTGTAATTGTTCGACCGGGGACGTTGTACAGAATTATCGGAATTCGTATCGACTTTGATACTTCCGTAAAATGAAGTTGGAGACCTCTTTGCGGTGGTTTGTTGTAATAGGGTACAACGACAAGCGCCGCGTCCGCGCCCCAAGACTCGGTCATTTTTGAAAAATCAATCGTGGCCGCCGTTGAATTCGAACCCGTGCCCACAATAACCGGAAAATTTTTTGGCACTGCTTTTTTTACCAGTTGGAATATTTTGAAAACCTCATCCGTTGATAGCGTCGGGCTTTCGGCGGTTGTTCCGTTAACAACAAAACCCTGCACCCCATTCTTAAGTTGGAAATCAATTAAACGTCCCAGGCTAAAGTAATCGACTGCTTTTTCTTTCATCGGCGTTATAAGCGCGGTGATAAGGCCTTCGATATTCACAAGAGCATCCTTTCGATATCTAATTCTATTTTGAAATCTATTTTGACAGGTCCAATCAGACGCGGATGCATTGGCGAAAGCCAGCGAACCTCCAGGGCTCCACCGGGCATTTCGATTTTAAAATGCGTTCCAGAGCCTTTGGTTTTTAGGTAAGCTGCCGCCGCGATGGCACCGGTTCCGCAGGCTCGCGTAAAATTTTCTACGCCGCGCTCAAAGGACACCGCCCGATTGCCTTTCAAAAATGTTACGTTGGCCCCTTCTTCCCCCAGTTCACGCGCGGACCTCAAACTTCGCCCGCGATCGCGATCTGGATTTTCTAAAACGACCAGATGGGGTACGCCGGTATTGATAAAGAAAAAAGATTCTTGTCCGATTTTGATTTGTTTCCCGGATTCTCGCAGTTCCGGCAAATCCACCGCAACTTTGTAATTTCCAGTTTTATCCGGTGCGGGACTCAATACTTCGCTTTGAATTATTCCAGCTTCGGTGCGAAAAGTGGGGTTCATATTTTTAAAACCAGTATTCAAAGTAAAAAAGAGCGCCGCGCAACGAGCCGCATTTCCGCACATGTCCGGCTTTGACCCGTCATCATTAAAAAACATCCACCGAAAATCTACTTGTGGGTCCGGAAGGATCACAAAAAAACCGTCGGTTTCTTTGCCCGGAATTTCACGACAAATTTTTGTTGTCAGCGCTTGAGCCTGCGTTTCAGAGGTGGGGAATGTAAATCCATCGAGCAAAAAAAATGTGTTTCCCGCTCCCGAAAGTCGAGTCAAAGTCGTCAAGGGGAATCCTCCACAGGACTGATAACCGGACTTAGCTTAGTTCCCTGTGAATTGCTGTTAAGAGTGGGCTTTCCTCGACCCATGGGCGGAGCATAGAGTGGCGGTTGGGGACGACCCTTAACTCCGCAGGCACAAAAAGTCAAAAGTGTGAAGACAACTAAAATATGTTTCATCATGTTCCTGCGCTGTTGTTTTTCTTTAAAAAAGTTTCCACTTCACTGGTTCTTCGGCAGAGCTGTGGTTCGTTAATGTATTTCCGGGCTGCTCGGGGTGACAATGACTTGCAAAGTGACAAATATTTTTGAGCTGATCGTTCAGACTGTTTTGCATTTTCGGATTCCAGTTTCCAAATCCAGAACTGAGTTTCGGGAAAATCTCGGTCTATTCGGGCGGCTTCCGCCAGACTGTCTCTGGCCGTTGTCATCTGCCCGGCCCGAAAATAGAGCTCGGCCTCGATCATCGACCAATAAAGATAGTAAGTGCTTTTCTTAATGTCTACGCCCTCTTTGGCTTTTCGAGCCCGATCTAATTTGCCGGCGCAAACCGAGGCCTGCGCTAGTATAAGTCGACTGAGTTCGATCGAAGGAAGTTCGGAATAGAGTTTCTCGCCGATGCCCGCGGCGGAGCTGCAATCCCCAACCATCATTTGCAACCGCCCCTGTTCCGCTAGAATTTGCAGGTTGTCGGGTTCAAGCTTTAGAGCATCTCCGAGCCGTTGCAGCGCCCGAGCGGGTTCGTTACGACGAAAAGACAGTGCTTGTTCGAAATATTGTTGGCTTTTTTCTCCGTAAAAACTGCTCGCCACTTCTTCCAAAGCTAAAATTAAATCCGGCGGAGCAGGGCCTCGCGTGGATTCTTTTTTTATAGATTGGGTCAAAATTTGGACCGCGTGTGCGCGATCTCTTTGCAAGCTTAACGTATAAGCTTTGTCGATGATGTCTCGGTAGGTTTCAACGGATTTTGGCGACGGCAAGGGTTTCGCAGCCGCGCACAAAGCTAAAAAAACGAGAATTGAAAATAAAAACGGAGCTTTCATCAAGCTCCGTTTTATCAATTTCATTCCAAACTAACAACAGATTACATTTTTCTGAAAGCTGTCAGCTCCATAACAACCTCGCCAATTTGAGATGGCGCGATCGACTTAACCAAACCAAAGACAGGAATGTCTTTCAGATTCACCCACTGTTGAATAGTTTCGTTCTTAGTTTTGTCTAAAACTTTGAAGTAAACCGTCGCAAATGTTCCCGCAGGAACTTTCAAATTTTCTTCGCGGGTTTCAACCACTTCCAGGTCGCCGCGAGCTGGAATTTGCTCTTCCTTGCCGTTGACTAGTATTTTTTTGATTTCACCCGTGTTTGGGTCGATCAAAATTTCAATTTTGCTTTTGCCAATCAGGGTCAGATCCATATCCTGATGAATCCAAACACCATCGGCCAGAATATCAAAAACTGAAATGACCATAGTCCCGTTGATAAAACCCATGTTCACATTGTAGTTAGCGCTTTCGCCTTTTTTAAATTCTAAACCCAGTGTCTGGGCATTTTGAACGGTTTTCGCTCCTATCTGAGCTAAGGTTTCCAAAGAAACTGATGCGTTTGCATGAAGACCGGCAACCATGAGTAGACCAGCGAAAATTAGGCGAGCCATAGTAATTCCTCCTTAGAATTTTTGACCGTATTAAAAACTAGACTCATCGGAACCGAGGTCAAAGTGACTGTCAAATTAATCTGCGGTAACTCAAGTAGTCGCTCTACATTTGTTGCGTAGCCAGGACCATTTGTTGCGTAGCAATAGCAAAATGTGAATAATACTTAATGTTGTTTATGACAAAGCTCTTAATTTTTTCTTATCTAGCTTTAGCTCTTCCTCCGGTGCCAAAGCCCAGCTCGGGCGAAAATTCAATTCGCCATCAGGTCATTGCGGGTGGCGAAACGATCACCGAGCCAAAAAACTGCATCGAAGACGAAATCCGAAAGCGCACCATTATTGTTTACGTCGACAACAAAAGAGCTTGCTCAGGAGTTTTGTTGGACAACCAAACCGTAGCTCTGGCGGCCCACTGCCATCCCGATGCCGGTGACGCAAAATCACGGAAGATTCTTAAGGATTCGGAAGCCGCCAAGCTGTCGAGCATCGTTTACTACGATTCTAAATCCAAGGCCTACAAGCAGGGTCCGGCGGCCACGAAGGCTTCAATGCAGTTTGAGGGAGATATGGTTAATGGTACGGTTTCAACTGAACACCGGGATATGTTGGTGATAAAGCTTGCAAAACCAATTCCCGGAATTACGGCGCTTAAGCGTGTTCCAAAAGCTGATTTGGAAACCAGGCTTGATCAGGATTTGATTGTCGCTGGTTTTGGTCTTAATGAAAAAAATGAGCTTTTAGAAAATGTTAAATACCTGAACGCTCAGGGAAAAGTTTCTAAAGGCAGCGAGACTTTGCAACTCTACCCGAATAAAAATCAAGACCGAGTGAAACTGGGAGATTCGGGCGGACCTGTTTTTCGGGCCAATGCAGACACTTGCGAAGTGGAGCTTGCCGGAATTACCAAGGGCGTCGACGAAAGCCCAGCTGGCAAAGGCTTTTCCGTATCGGATACTGCGGAAACCATTTCGGCGCACGTCGATTCTTTAAATCAAAAATCCGCCCCCGGCAAAATCGGTAAATGGCGAACCAAAACAACCGTCGCCCCCGGCAGAAAATAACTTAAACTCGGGGCGATTCGTAACTGTTAATTAAAACTTGGCGCGGTTTGCTTCCGTTGGCTGGTCCAACGACGCCTTCTCTTTCAAAAGTTTCAATCATGCGCGCGGCCCGAGGGTAACCCAGTTGGAATCTTCGTTGGATCAAAGAGGCACTGATTTCCTTTTGACCGGAGGCCCAGCCCAAAATTTCATCGTACCGCTCGTCGTACTCTTGCGGCTCCCCACCGCTTGAGTCCGAGCCCGAATCACTTTGGCTTTCCAGGGCGCTGATGATGCTGGGTTCAAACTCGGGCTGACCTTGATCGACCCAATGTCGGACGACCTCTGCGATCTCTGCGTTTTCTAAAAACGGTCCATGGTGACGAACCAGGTTCGCATTACCGAGACCTTTGAAGAGCATGTCCCCCTGAGCAAGCAAGCGCTCAGCGCCTGTTCCATCCAGAATAATTCGCGACTCCATCGCATCGGCAACTTTAAAAGCAATCCGCGACGAGAAGTTCGTGCGGATGAGCCCCGTTGCAACTTCTTTCCTGGGGCTCTGCATGCAAATCATCAAATGGATTCCGCAGGCGCGTGCTTTCTGGGCCAGCTTTACCACGGACAATTCAACGTTGGCCTTGTCGGTCACCATAAGATCCGCAAACTCTTCGACAATAATCACCAAATACGGAAGCGGCTTCGAATAGTATGTTTCGGATTTTTTCCCGGGGGTCTGCTCCAGTTCTTGATTGATCATCTCGTGTTCTTTTATTTTTTCTTTATCAAGCTTACTCACCGAGGTGTTGTAGTCTTCCAAGCCGCGGGCACCAAACTTACTCATAGATTTGTAACGTTTTTCCATTTCACGAACCGCCCACTTTAATGCCAGGACGGCTTGGCGAGCATCCGTTACCACTGGCATCATCAGATGCGGCAAATTTTCAAAAGCCGCCAGATCTACTTGTTTGGGATCGATTAAAATCATTCGCAAAGTTTTTGGCGAGTGGCGGAAAATCAAACTAATGATTGTCGAGACCGTGAATACGGATTTGCCGGATCCCGTTGTTCCCGCAACCATCAAATGCGGCATTTTGCGCAAATCCACGATGCGGGGATCTCCGTTAGCCTGTTTGCCCAGAGCAATTGGGAGTTTAATTTCCTCTTTCCAGAAATCTTCGTCCCCAAACATTTCTTTGAGATAAACTGTCTCCCGTTGCGCGTTGGAAGTTTCGATACCTACGACGTCTCGACCCGGCAGCGGAGCAATGATTCGCAAGGATTCGCTCGAGAGAGCAAGCGCCAAATCATTGTCGAGCTCGGTAATTTTGCTCAGCTTAACGTCCACTTCGGGCTTGAACTCGTACATCGTAACCACGGGGCCTGGCTTCGCGGCCACCACATCGCCCCGCACGTTGAAGTGCGCCATTTTTTCTTTCAGCAGCTCGGCTCTTTTTCGAATTTCTTTTTCATCAATCCGAATTCGGGTTAGCGGCAACTCGTTGAGCAATGAAAGCTTTGGCATTTCCCAGTTTTCCACGCGGGTCGGGGCGGCTTTGGGCTTTTCTACTTTACGGCGCACGGCCTGTTCGACAACTTTGGCCTGCGCCACTTTCGTCGTTTCTATGGGCTCGCGTCTTGGCTCCAATGCTTGCACCCGTGCTGGCTCACGAATTTCAATTTCTTTTTGCTTTTGAATTTTAAATCTTTCTTCAACGTGAGGTGGTTTTGTCTCGTCCACATTGAGAGTTTTCTGAAAAAGTTCCAGCTTTGCCCAAGTTTTTAAAAACTTTCTTTGCGTGGTATTTAGCGACCTCAACGTCGACAACAGAAGCCGCCGCGGGAAATCGATCAACTCTTCGAGTGTTTGTTCCGAGGCAAAAACCAAGAGCAGCCCAAAAACGACCCAAAGGACAATCTTCCCTCCGGCCGGATTAAAGGCTTTGATTAAAACTTGGTGCAAAGCCATGCCGATGATCCCGCCGGAGCGAATTTCGCCTTGGAAAAAGCGCGCGTCGGCGTAATAAAACGACACCAAACCTGCGGTCGCGGCGCTTAGCAGCAGCACCCATAAACCGCGCAATGGTGACCATTTTGCCTTGTTGTTCCAAATACGTTGCACCGAAAAAAGTACCAAGAGAGCTGGCAACAAGATCGCGGAAAGTCCAAAAGCTTGCAGCAAAG
This sequence comes from Bdellovibrio sp., assembly GCA_043759945.1. Taxonomy (GTDB): domain Bacteria; phylum Bdellovibrionota; class Bdellovibrionia; order Bdellovibrionales; family Bdellovibrionaceae; genus JAYUPS01. The sequence continues at coordinate 281 of JAYUPS010000327.1, read as the reverse complement.
CATCCGCTAAAAAGCTTCCGGCAACCCCGCAAGAGTTCTGAACCGTCTTCGCCCAGCTCAAAGAGCTCAGCGAGGGATCTCGGGGAGAATACGACCAAAGAGACAGCGCCAAAAACAAGGCTCCGCCGCTATAAATCAGAAAAAATACATCGGTTTTGAACTTTTGAAAATATCGTCTCACTTTGTTTAAATTACTGGGTTTTTCCCCGAGAGAGGAGGCCAGTGTTTGACTATTTCATGCCAGACTGTCATTTAGTCTTAATCCCATGCTTAAGATAAAC
>JAYUPS010000326.1:0-6541 GCA_043759945.1 Bdellovibrio sp. | reverse complement strand
GAAAAGAAGTCCTTTTCCCTGCTTAATCCTTTGCTCGATGATGTGGGTAAGTAGCACAGTTTTTCCGAAACCGCTGGCACCCACGACATGGACATGGTGGTTCAATTGCCCTTCAGTCAGATTTTCCTTTTTCCAAAAAGCTCCCTTAATTGATCCCAGGGTAACACTCGAATTGATCTTTGATTTATTTGCCGACAGCTCCATCATTGATTCCTTTCCGTTTGAAATTTGCTCAACAATTCAAACTTGAAAAATGGCCTAAACAATTGGGAGTCAGACTCTAAAATATTCAAGACCTCGGGTTTGTCGCAAACATAGTGAACCAAATCGAATGGCTTTGATTTCATATTTTGATTCAGCAGCAGATCAATGTATCTTCTGATTTTTTGCTGGTATCTAGATTTTGATTTGCGAGCGATCTCCAGCTCAAAAGCAACTTTTTGGCCGGTTTCGGAAGTATAGATACCGTCGGGTCGGTATTCGTTTGAAAAGTAATTTGAATATTCCGAATTGTCGCAGAGCTGCCTTTCTGAAATCCAATCGGAAGCTTTTTCGGTGCATTCCATTTGAATTCTGAGTTTTGAAACTTGAAGGTCGTGCTCGAAGGTCCGGTTATCAATTGAAAATAGAGGGCGACATAATTCTGATTTCGACAAACTATTCTTCAAAAAAAAGTAACCTTTCGGTGTGGCAACGATTGGATTTTTTATTGAAGCTTGATGTTCAAATTTTAGAAAATCCACAGCTACGAGCTTCTGAATTCGTTGTTTGGTCCAAATTAAGGACTTGCTCGATTGGCCATTCTGTCCGCAACAAAAAAACTTCATTTGTATATCTGGGATAATTGAAAATTTCATCTCTAGGACGAATTTTAGTATCTCGAGATCTCTCGCTGTTATTCGAAGTCCTTCTTTTCTCGGAATACTTTTCGGCTTTCTTTCAAGTTCAAAAAAACTATAAGCTGTTTGCATTTCCTCTCCCTTTTCTTATTAAAAATTAAATTTAAAATTCAATTTTCCGCCCTCTGATCTGTCATTTCTCTTTTTTCCGGGACCGCCTTGCTGACCACCTCCAACCACTTGTTGGGTGGGGGTGGTCAGCAAGAAAAAGCGGGACCGCGACTTTCTAAGTCGCTGAAATGACAGATCAGAGGGCGGCCGTCTTCAAACCAACATCCATCATTCCTGATGGATGTCTTTATGGACTTTGCGATGGACGATCAGACGAAGGAGCTCTGTAAATCAGAATTTTACCGTAGCCATTTGGTAGCCAAATGTAGCCACTCAAGGTGACGAAGCGTGATTTCGTGTGACGACATCCGTCTGCACGCGCTTCCCTCTAGAGACACACCCTTTTTAGTTAATTCTTAGATTTACGCTGGAGCCCGTTTTGAGCGGCAAGAATTTTGGGGTGATCGACGGGGCTTGAACCCGCGACCCTGGGAATCACAATCCCATGCTCTACCAACTGAGCTACGACCACCACTGGAGTCCGAGGTTATAAAGGTCATTCACGCTCTCTCGCAAGTCTCGCATCAAATGCTGCTACGCATAATGGATAGCTCCTTGAAAAGACTGGGGTCTTGCCTAGAAAATAGGGGCATGAGTTTGCAATTGGCCTTGAGCCTTCTGATCTTTCTGATTCTTCCCACCGAAGCCCTCGCTCAACGCGTGTACGCCGTACAAGTGGACCGCGTGTTGATCCATACCGACAAGCTGGGGTTTAAGCCGCAACAAATTTGGAGTGCTCTCGACGACAAGGGCGCGCCCACCGGCGAAATTCAGATCCTACAAGTGCGCGAGGAAAAAGCTGTTGGCCTGATTAAATCTGGCTACGTGGTGGGCGATGCTTTTATGCGTTTAAAATCTGAACCGGTGGAAAAAGATCCCATAAAAAGAAATCGCATGTACTTGGGACCCTCTATTTTAACAACCAGTGTGGATGTGAAAGTGATCGAGGGCGCCGACGAAGCCAGCACCACATTGAAGGGCAGTCAGTTTGGTCTGCAGTTGGGTGCGGATCAAGTTTTAACCAGCCATCAGGTTTTGCGCTTTCGCTTTGGGTTTGATTTGCTCGACACCACGGGGGAAATTCCAAACCCACCGGCCTGCGAAAGTTCGGTGGATTGCCGTTTGCGCATCCATTATTTAACAGGTTCGCTCGGATTTTTGTTTCAGCTCATGCCCGAGGGTAGCCGTCTGAACATGGGCTTAAACGTCAGTTTTGTCGGGCTCTTGCCGATCTCAAAATCCAGCAATGCGATCGACGAGTCCCGCATTGCCGTTGACGGGGGTTTTGAATTTGGGGCAGTTGTGCATTACAAAACCAATCCGATCACCTGGCTTGAGTTTTCGGCGCAAAGAATTGTGCTGCGCGAGTCTTCGGCTTTCAAACCGACGATGACCCGCTACAATATTGCTTGGATGCAAAATTTCTAAGCCGATAGAATGCGACCGAAAAAACTACTGACGAATGGTTTCGTAAGTCTCGGCGTTGATGTTCCCTTGAACATTCGAATAGACCTTGTAGCCACCACTGGTGACGGCTTCCGCAGGTCCCGAGAACGGGCTTCCGACCGAAGCTGAAACATTGTAGCCCTGGGGCGTGTTGACGTTGTGTTGGGCTCCCGGAATCAGGCCCGAAAGCGGCGCCATGCGGGGTAATGTGGTCCGGCGAGTTTCATCAGTGATGTCTCCATCCACCGAACAACCCGAGGAAAATGCGGCGATACTGAGAGCCAGAACGGCCAGCCATTGCTTTTGCATTATCTCTAACCTCCACTACATCTAGCTTATCGGATCTCACTTGAGAAATCTGTATCTTTGGCTAGTTAATTTCTGCCAAGGTTTTTAGTTGTCCCAGTCTGAGACGTCCCTTATGTTGGCTCATGGCTCAACATCACCGATTGCTTTTGGGGCTCGTTTTAGGAATCCTTGCGGGCCTGGCTTTAAATCCGTTTCAGGATGTGGCGGCCGTTCAATTTTTTCTAACCCAAATCTGTCTCCCGATGGGACAAATTTTCTTAAGACTCATTTTTATGGTCGTGATTCCTTTGATTTTCTGTGCGCTGGTCAATGGGGTGTCTGAGCTTTTTGAACAGCAGGGCGTGGGATCGGTTTTAAGACGCACGCTTTTTTACACCCTGATTATGTCTTCGGCTTCGGTCGTGATCGGGATGACAATCGTGAACGTCGTTCAGCCGGGAAGCTTTGTCAGTTTGAGTGGCGTCAGCGACATACCCGAAAGTTCAAAGACGGGTTTAAAATCCATCGAGGCCTCGGCCGCGCAATCCAAGACTGCGGCGCAGACCTTGGTGGAATTGATTCCAAAAAATCCGCTCGAGAGTGCGGTTAAAGCTTTTGACGGCGAGATCATTGCGTTTATGATTTTTGCTCTGATTTTTGGAATTGCGCTCGGACAACTAAAACAAACTGGCCGAGCTTTAAGTTTGCCCGGCATCTTGGATGACATTTACCAAGTCTCAATGAAGATTATTGGTTACGCCATGGTGATTGCACCCTTGGGAGTGTTCGGTCTGGTGACCCACTCCACCGCAAAATTTGGAGCTGGTTTGCTGGGCTCCCTTTCGATTTATGTTTTGTGCGTGCTGGTGGGTCTGGGACTTCAGCAATTTGTCGTGTACTCGATTCTTTTAAAATTTATTGCGCGGGTTTCGCCGGTGCAATTTATGAAAGACATCCGCGAGGTTCTGCTCTACGCGTTTTCGACCGCTTCAGGAAATGCCACGCTTCCGCAAAGTTTAAAAGTAGCGCAGGAAAATTTGCGAATTTCACCGTCGGTTGCGAAATTCGTATTAACGGTGGGAGCTACCGCCAATCAAAACGGGACGGCTTTGTTCGAGGGGGTCACCGTTTTATTTCTAGCCCAAGTTTACGGAATTGAATTGTCACTCGCGCAGCAAGTGCAGGTGGTCTTGATGTCAATTTTGGCCGGCATCGGGACAGCCGGGGTGCCCGGCGGCTCTTTGCCGTTGATTGCGGTGCTTTTGCAATCTTTGGGAATTCCGGCCGAGGGTCTAGGAATTATTTTGGGCGTCGATCGATTTTTAGATATGTGCCGCACGACTTTGAACGTGAGTGGGGATCTGGTCATCGCGAAGCTTGTGGATCACTCCCAGAAAATCGGACAGAAAAATGCGCGAGCTTAATCACTTTGAAAAGTTGGAATCTTATTTGCCCGTGTCTCTTATGTCTCCAACCATGCTGGGCTTGGCCTTTGCCGTGATTTTATTTTTTGTGGTTTTCCGCTATTTTTTGATGGTGCTGCCTTTTCATTATTTGTTTTACGTTCTAAAGCCCGATTGGACCAAGTCTCGCCAAATTTACCCGGCACTGCCGGGCAATAAAGAACAATGGTATGAGATCAAGTGGTCACTTGCGACCTCGCTGATCTTTGCCGCGGCCGGAGTGATGATCGGAATTTTTTGGGAACTTGGAATTTCTCAGATCTATTTGCTTTTTGATCAATTCGGATATTGGTACCTGCCGGCAAGCTGGTTTGTGATGATGCTCTTGCACGAAACTTATTTTTATTGGACTCACCGGTGGCTTCATAAACCCGGGATCTACGAGAAATATCACAGCGTGCACCACGCCAGCTTAAAACCCTCGCCGTGGGCTTCATTTTCATTTCATCCAATGGAGTCCGTGATCAACGCGGCCTTTGTTCCGCTGATTATTCTGTTGATACCTCTGCATCCCGTCGTCATTCTGTGGCATCTGACATTTATGACGATTTCGGCGATCACAAATCACTCGGGGTTTGAGGTGCTGCCCAAATCAGCGCTGGCTAACAATTGGGGATTTTATTTTGTGAGCGGCGTTCATCACACCACCCACCACCGATTTTTCCGCAACAACTATGGATTATTTTTTACCTTTTGGGACCGGTGGATGAAGACCGAAAAAACTTCTTACGCGAAAGATTTCCAACGGGTCTTTGAGTCCGTCCCCAAAAATCAAAGCTAAAAATTAGATATCAAAACCCAGCCCGACAAAAAATTCAGAGCTGCGTTTGTTAAAAGCGTTGCCGCCCAAATAAATGTAAGCGCTGCTTCCGACTTCGGCCATCAAGCCCAAGCCAACAAACCCGTTTCCGGTGCTGGCCGAAGCGCCGCTGGTGTCGTTGTTTCCGACCGTGGCCCCGGTGCCCACCATCACTCCACACTGGACATAGGGTCGAAAGCCGCCGTTTCCGAAAAGATATTTTAAATTCAAATCCCCGCCGATGCCGGCCGAGGTTTGATTGTTGGTGTTGTTGTTGTCGTCGACCGCAATGCTGCCGATCCCGATTTCAAAGGCCCAGTTGGTCCACTGATAAAGAAAATTGGCACCGACATCGGCTCCCGGAGGATTGTGATATCCGATATTTAAACTCCAGCCCCCGCCGCGGGCTTCGGCCCCCATTGAAAAAAGCAGAACCGTGACAAAGATTTGGATTGATTTAAGCATTGCGTCCTCCGGGTAAAGGGTTACGCCTGGATTAGAGCACAACTTGCGGTGGGATCTTTGGCTTATTTCAATAATTCGTCGATATTTTTGGCTCCCTGTGAAAAGATCAAGGCATGAAAAAAACAGTTCTCTTGTTTGGCGGAAGTTCGGAAGAGCGTTTGGTTTCGGTGGCCTCGGCCCAGAATTTGGTCAGGCAACATTCGTTCGACGAGGTCTGGTATTTGAGCGAGCTGGGTGAAGTGTACCGCGTCGAGAGCTTGGCTGTGGCAGAGCACCCTAAGCCTTTTGAGGTACCGTTCAAACCCACGGGCTCTCGCTGGGCTAAGAATTTAGCCGAGGCTAAATCGCTCTTAAAAGAGCGGCTGATTTTTATAGGTCTGCACGGAACCGAGGGCGAAGACGGAAAGATCCAAAGTTTTTTTGAACAAGAACAAGTTTGTTTTACGGGATCGGGCGCCCAGAGCAGTCAGCTTTGTTTCAATAAATCACTGGCCAAACATAGGCTGAAGCCTGCGGGAATTCGAGTCAGCGAAGAGCTTTTAGTTTCCGTCGCCAAAGGCCAAAGTCAGCTTCCAGAACTAAAAGATTTTTTAAATCTTCATCAAAAGCTGGTTTTTAAACCGCTCGCCAATGGTTCCAGCGTGGGCTTGAGATTTGTTAATGATACCAGGGCTTTGACGGAAACAGTTCAGGAGATTTCAAAGCTTAAGCTCGGGGACTATATGGTTGAGCCCTTTGTTTTGGGTCGCGAGATGACCGTGACTGTCATCGAGGAGAACGGAAAACGCCGCGCGTTGGCACCCTCGGAAGTTATTATGGATTCGGGCCGAACTTTTGACTACGCCGGAAAGTACCTGGGCAAAGGATCTTTGGAGATCACCCCGGCTCAAGTCTCCCCGGAGGAAAGAAAAGTGCTTCAAGAAGCAGCAATCAAGGGCCATGAAATCTTGGGTTGTTACGGGTACTCCCGCACGGATTTCATCATGGCGTCGGGCCATTTGTTTTATCTGGAAACCAACACGCTTCCCGGACTAACCAAAGCTAGTTTTGTCCCCCAGCAGCTTGAGGCC
>JAYUPS010000325.1:0-19563 GCA_043759945.1 Bdellovibrio sp. | reverse complement strand
ATATTGAAATTCTCTAAAATCCATTTAATTTGGATACTTAGGCAGAAGTGGTCCGGTAGTTATTCTAAAAACTTGTTTTTCCAAGTTTTTTCGTGGATATTAAAGTTATGGAAAAACAAGCCACCCTATCTACGTGTATTGATTCTGATCTTAAGAAAGCGTTAGCAGCATTTTGTAAAAAGCGAGGGCTTAAAATTCGAAGCGTCGTAGAAAACGCCATTCGTGAGCAGCTCGAAGACGAAATTGATCTGGCAGACTATAACCAACGAAAAGGTGAAGAAGAGATTTCACTCGCTGTCGTTCTTAAGAAAATAAAAAAATGAGTTCAAAAGCTTACGAAGTTGTTTTTAAGAAGAGTGCAGCAAAAGAGCTGCAAGGTTTACCTCAAAAAATTCAACAAAAGATATTAGACGCTGTTCAGCTTCTTTCTTTAAATCCTTACACCGAACTGCTTCAGATAAAAAAGATGAAAGGTGCAGATTCGCTTTATCGAGTTCGCATTCAAGATTATCGAGTCATCTACCTGATCGAAAACCAAAAAATCAAAGTTACAATTATCAAGATTGGACATCGTAAAGAGGTTTATGAATAGTCGATGCATGCAGTTCTAAACTCCTCAAGTCGACTGCGTCACTTTGAATTCGGTAAGAACCCCTTGTCCTTTGATGATCGCAATTCGCTGCAAGATTAGCAGCGAATGCATTTCTCAACTTGATTATTTGCAAACGCAAAGGCCTTGGTTCAATCTTTTGTATTTCTGCTGACTAAAATCTTGATCATAAACCAAAATGCGAGACTTTTCGAGATTTGAACACTGGCTTAAATCAAAAAGATAATTGCGAAGAGTATTGATCCCTTGAACAGTACGAACTGTAACAAAATTACTGCTCGATTCATGCTGCTCTAAAATGCCCGTGTTAAAGTCGTAGTCAAACATGCTGGCCGAAGTTTGGGAATAGTCGTAATTATATAGATCAGGTTCGACACCATTAATTTTTAACACCTTAGCCCCGACTGCTGCCAGCGAACCTGGGGAGGGCGCTCCCTTAAAAACAATAGTGTCCATGCCAAATTTGCAGGTGATGACCAAAGCGTTGGCCGAGCTAAAAACGAAGAATGTGGTCGACATTGCTAACAACAAACCAATCACAGATTTCATAAATTTCTCCTAAACTAAGCGAATATTTAAGTTTTGAAGTCCTATTTATACAGTAGAAAAAGGCAACTAAAGAGAGAAAAGCTTGATCCGATAATTCTTTCCAAGAAAGGCGCTACTCCAAAGCCGTATCGATCATGAGTCTGTCGGCACAAAAAATCCAAGCCAAGCTTGCTGGCTCGTCGTAATCAGCGCAAGCCTTTTGAACTTATGCCGGATTTAGCCGGAAAGATTAACTGACCTTCTTTTGAATCATACTCACGTTTACCTAATTCGCATTCGGACGCAGAAACTAATCCAAACGTATTCTTTTTTTTAAGGGAGCTTATGTGAACGTCGAGGTGTAAATCTTGAAGCCTGTAGATTTCACTTGCTTGAAAAATTCCGTCCCTGTTGCGATCCTGCCAAATTCGAAAATTTCCCTTTATTCGTTCTCGTTGTTCCTGATCGCGAAAACTAGAAAAATAATCATCTAAAGTCTCGAAAGGTGATGAAGCAATCGAACCATCTGAAAGAACGTCGCCTTCACAAAACCTTTTTTGCTGAGATAATGATTTTCCCTGACCGTTGGTGGAGTTAAAGCTCTTAATCAGAACCAGTGCGCTACTTTTTGGATTATGCAGCCCGATACAGAGTTGACCTGACTCGTTCCGAATTACGCTGCAGTCTTCGCCAAAGGCGATTGCTCCAAGACCCACCGAAATTAAGCTTACTACCGTCAAAAACTTAATCACTGCGTACGTGATTTTCATGGCTTGCACCTCTAAAATATAAGGTCTGCAAGATGGTGACCATGACGACTTTACTATAGAGGTGGCGGATCGCTCTTGAAATGCACCGGAGACCGCATCAGCGGTACAATTATGACCAACGGTGCGCCTTCTTACGCTATCGCTCCGAGAGAATATTACATGAGCGAGTTGCTCTCCGGAATGCGAATCGGCAAGCTTGCGGAACTTGGAGCCAAGTTTCCGGCTTCAGTTAAGTTCGTCGAACTAAGTGCGTGCCAATAACACTTTAGGCCTTAGCGAGTGTCCTGTGTTTACTAAACGGACGTCTGCTCGATGGACCTGAACCACACCACTTTTCAAGGGTCCATACCCGGCGCCTAAAGGCCTTGGACAAGATATCATCTCTCACTACCTAGCCCCAGAAATACCGCTAAGATTGAACCGCGCAGTTGCCGCTACTCGACCAAACCCACCTCATCCAGAATTAGGTCTAGAATTTTATAAATTTTGTATAAATTAAAAAATTCGAGATTAGGGTTTTCGAACGCCCAAATCTATTCATGAGGATAAAGATGTAACAAAGTTATTTTTTAGCTCTTTCGTTTTTTTTGACCATTGTTTTTGCTGCTGGTGCATTTGCCAACAACTCTACGAATTATCATTCAATCGATGACAGTGCCCTAAGTGGCTTCGATGTTGTTGCGTGCTAATTCTGATTGAGTGCCGATAGATGAAAAGGCAGGCTCTGAAGACTCGTAAGGTATAAATTTCAGAGGTCAAATCAAAAAATTTTTCGGAAAACTGGCGGACAGTCTCTACCGCAGATTTTGGCACCTATCGCAGGAACCAGCGGAATGGGGGACAATCGAATTGGGCCAATTTTATTTTGTTGGATAGCCGTACGAAAGAGATTGTTTGCACCAACCCGGACTTCAAGGGATCTGCATAACAGACATAAATTCTACTTAAAATCTCGAACTGAGACTGTGAACTAAGAGTTCCATCTAATTTTGAGACTTTCTATTTCTATTTTCAAACCAGCGCCTAATTAAAAAGACCAAAAACGCCGATATAGCAGTGTGAAGGACCGAGGATTTATTCGCCAGTTTTTTCTTAAAACCCGTTTCTTCAGACCGATGTTCTATTTGGTAGGGTCGCTGGTTTCCAATATGGCAATTTTTTTCACCGCAATTCTTCTTATGAGCATTTCGGCCCTTGCAATTGATCCCGCTCCGGGAGCGGCTTGCGCCGTTGCGGGCGCACGCACTTTTTCTGGTGGACCTGAACTTTCTGGATTTGGCCACTGGCTCGTTTGTTCGGGAGGATTTTGGGAAGCGAGTCTTAGTTCCACGGGTGCTGGCCTGCTTGCTGTAGGTACAACAACTGTAGGAACCGGAGTGCGCGTTGAAATCGCCGGTGGCGCTCTGAGACTTTCTCAACAGACAGCATCGCTTGCGGGTGAAATTCAATTCGCTGAATTGCTAGCTCAAGGGACCAACACCGTCGCGCTCCGAGCGCCGGGTACTTTAGCTGCAAGTCTTACGTGGGTGCTGCCCTCATCATCTGGCGCTAGCGGCGAACAACTGACTCTAGGTTCGGGGGGCACAACTTATTGGGGCTCAGCTAGCGGTGGTGGTGTTGCCTATCCCTTGTTGGCAACGACTCTGGGTTCGGTGGGAACCCCTGTATTTTCATTTAGCGCGGATTCAGACACCGGTATTTTCAGCCCGGGAACTGGGACTTTGGCATTTGCAACCAACGGTACGAACCGGGTGAATATCAATTCCTTGGGCAATGTAGGTATAGGGACTACGAATCCTACAACAAAGTTTGAGATCAATGGGAGCGGCGTCGCTGGGCCCGACGGAATTTCAAGGATCACAGCAACGGCCGGGGATCCTAGTAATGGGCCGTTTTCTTTGGTGCTGGGAGACGATGCGCAAGACAACTTGAATTATCGCGGATTCAGATTTGGACTTACGAACCAGGGACATGGTTTTATGTATTCCTACATTGCGGGAATCACCAAGGATTTGTTCATCAACCCCGTTGGAGGCAGCGTTGGTGTGGGAACCACATCTCCAGCGGCTTTGTTCGACGTCGCGGGATCTGCACGTTCGACCTCGCAAATTTTAGCGGGAGGTGGAACTCTGACAATGCTTCCGCCATTGTCTGGTGTAACCGTGGTCAGGTTTCCGTCCAATACGGGAACCGCAGGACAAGTTTTATCCACAGATGGCACAGCTTCCTTAAGTTGGATCACCCCCTCTGGATCGATCGCATTCCCAATTTTAGGTTCTACGGGAACAGGTGCAGCTCCGACTTATAGTTTTGCTGCAAGCCCCGGGACTGGAATGCACTACAATGGCGTCAATGGAATTGCTTTCTCGGCAGGCGGAGTTGATCGCGTTTCCTTAACAAATAGCGCCATGTTTGGAGTGGGACCTTCATCTTGGAGCCTAGCTTATTCAAACACTGCCGTAGCCCCACCTTTTTCTTCTAATGTCGATAGTGACACTGGAATTTACTTCCCTGGGGTAGGGACTCTGGCAATTTCTACGAATGGCACCAATCGGGTTAATGTTGATTCCAACGGAAACGTCGGTATTGGGACTACGACGCCTCAATCGAAACTCCACGTCAACGGTGACATCAAAGTGGGCAACAGTGCCATAGCCTGTGATGCTACCGCCGAAGGGAACTTCCGTTACAATGCATCGATTAAGGGAATGGAATTCTGTGAGGGCGCCAACTGGTACCCAATGGCATTGGCGCCCATTACAATCCGGGCTGAAAAAAGTGCGACTCAGGCAATTGTTCAAAACACAGGGACCATGGTTACATTTCAGACGGTTGTTCACAGCACCAATCTTAGTATTACTGCAGGCACCGAGTTCATCGCTCCCGCAGGCGGCGCCGGTGTTTACACGATTGCAGCCGGGCTCAAATATACAGCGCAGACTTCGGGCTATAACCTGTTGGCTGTTTCAGTTAACAATACGACAGTGGTTTCGACCCAGCTCAATCCGACCAACACAAGCGAATTGAACGTCGGTACGCAGGTTCGACTTTTGGCAGGTGATACGGTTAGAGTGCACGTATTTATCTCTGGCGTCGGGGGCGGTACGATTAATAATGTTCGAAATACACACTTTGCAATGACACGGATAGCGCCTTGATTATGGAACAATTGAAATTTGGAATGGGAATTAAGCACAGGACAAGGACGCATTTTAAGATGAGATATCTTTTGTTTTTGGCGTTACTAATTTCGGCTTCCTGTTCCAAAAAAGGCGAAGATTTGCAAGCGCCATCCACCGGGCCAACACCCCTGTGGACTTTCAAAGGCGCCTTTGGTGGTTACGTGCCAAGTCTTGCTTTTCATCCTAACACTTCTTGCGAAGTGTGGGCTTCGGGCGATGATATGTCAGGTCTTTACAAGTCCGTAGATTGCGGTTCTTCCTGGGAACTGATTTCTACTCCGAAAAATACTTCGACTTATAGTTTGATTTTTGATCCCACAAATTCTGCAAAAATGTATGCGGTTAGCCACTTTGGCTGGGGAGTGGTGAAATCATTGGACGGCGGATCAACCTGGTCTTCAAGTCAAAGTGGCTTGCCTTCAAGTGGGACCAGTAAGCACGTGTATCAAACTGCGATCAACCCGACAGTCCCATCGACTTTAGTTGTGGCTACGGATGATGGTTTGTATCGATCAACTAATTCAGGAATTAGCTTTTCAAAGCTACCGCTTGTTTGGGGCACAGGCTTTAAAGCGGCAGTTTACTTTTCTTCGGGTCGGCTATTTGCTGGGGCCACCAATGGCGTTTTAAAATATTCGGACGACAATGGCACCACTTGGTCTGACTTAATTACCGGCGCGGTCCCCGTTTCTCAGTTAAAAACTTCGGCAAATGCACTTTATATTTTGTTTGCGGACGCGACACTAATGTTTGTGACCCTGCCGAGTTTTGGATCGAGTGGAACAATTAATAACCCCGCTTCCGCGATCACGACTGGACTTAAAACGACGATTGATGTTCGTTCGGGAGCCAGCCAGACAACCGACACAATTTTTTTTGGAACCTCTAAAAATGATTCGGTTGCCAGCTCTCGGTGGGGGCTTTTTAAAACCTTAAACGGTGGAGCGTCGTGGGCGCAATTGGGATCAGCCATTACAGGACAATCAATATTTTCTGTTGCGATAGATCCTGCAAATCCAAATACTGTTTTAGCCGGTTCGACCAATAGTTCTGGAGTTTTTAAAACCATCGATGGCGGAAATACTTGGACAAATTCGTCCACCGGCATCATGGCAAATTCTGTTTTAGGATTTGCCCAAAATCCCTTAACCCCGAGCGAACTTGTTATGAGCTCAACAGTTGGTTTAGGATTGGGGCAATCTTATTCATCAACCAATCAGGGCGTGAGCTGGTCGATAATCAACGAAATCAACTTGGCTGACGGAGTTGTTGCGTGGAATTTTGACCCGGTGATTCCTGGAACTGTATTAGCAGGAATGGTCGGCAAAGGGCTCTACCGGTCTACCACGGGAGTTAGTGGCTCGTGGAATCGAATCATTGCAACCGATACCAAAATTGATCGTGTTGTTCGAGACAACACCACAACTTCAGTAGTTTATGCTCTAGCCCGTGGTGGATTGATAAATGCCGATATCCGCATTTATTATTCAGACAATGGCGGATCTACTTTCACTAAACGGGCTTCCTTTTTTGCAGTGGATTTAGCGGCGCATCCAACTGTTTTCAACGAAGCTGTTATGGTTTCAACAAGTGATGGGATGGTTTCGACAGATGGATTTTCAACTGGCAATTCGGTGGGACTTTCAGTCCAAGCTACCGCCCAAAGTGGCTTAACTGCTATCGCTTTTAACCCCCAAAGTGCCAGTGAATTATGGGTTGGTGGTGCTTTGGGGGGAATTTTTAAAACGGGGAATTACAACAACACCGGTTCAGGAATTACTTGGCAAAATGTGACCTCGCCGATTTCCAGTGCCCAGGTTCAAAACATTTTAGTGCGATACGAATCAGGGGTAAAAACCGTTTACGTAAGTTCCTTTGGGGCCGATGTTTATTTTTCATCCGGGGCCGTATTAGGTTTTTGGAAAACAACTGACGAAGGGAATACTTGGACTGATCTTTCCGGTAGCTTGAATCCCTGCACAAGTTTCTGGGGATTTTATCCTGTCCTTGGCTCCAGCACAGATTTTTGGGGAGCCCTGTGGGGCGGAGGATTATTTCAGATGAGCTACCGCTAATCCGTTTAAAAACTAAGGGGCTTCGCAATTCATAAGGCCCCTTGGCGCTTGGCCGTAAACCTGAACGATGGGTCCCCATTTTTTTGCAATAGGGATGGACTCGATAATAGGGTCTTTGGGGTCTGGCAAACAGATTTGCTCACCGAAATTTGGATTGGAGTGGCTGCAGTCCAATATTCCCTGGCCAGTTCGGCCGTCCGCTAAACTTTAGGAGTAGGAAGCTGCCTTTACTTTCCCGTAGCCCCACCAGGCCCAATCCAAAAGCAATCGAACATCCATTTTTGAACCATCGACCTCGATGTGACCGTTCATTTCACATTTTATAACCTTGGCTTGCGCCGCCGTCGTCGTAAAAGTAAGAAACAAAACCAACACCGAAAAAATTGTCGAAGCTTTCATAAACTCTCCTGTTTAAACCCCAGGCTGTCGAAAACTTTGACAGGTGTTCGACCAATCTCAGTTTTTGCCCCGACAAATCGCAATCAGGAACCGAATTTGCGGCCCTGGGCTTGCTCTGTCGTAGCTACAGGGAGCACCCAACCGATGATACTAATTCGTGCAGGTTCTATTTTGATTTTAGCGGCCTTTGGCCTGTTGCTGAGTCCTTCGGTTGCGATTGCGGTCGAGATCGACGACATCACGGGTTACTACACTCCCTTAAAAGACGCCAACGCCCAACTGAATCCGCAAATTAACCTGGTCTTAGCAAAGTCCCTTGAAATCACCAAAACTTGCCAGTACGCCGAATTGATTGAAAATACGAAAGCTGTGCTCCGCCCCCGGGGTCTCTTCGCAAAAATTTTTGGCGGAGGTTTCGAAGAATTTGTTTTGTCGGCCAAAGACATCGAAAAATACAGCCCCGAGATTGACACCAGCATCTACCAAAACACACCCTACAGCCGCTCCTACATTGCTAACGGCGCTAAGATTATTCGGATCGCCACCATTTACCCGTCCATTCGACTGAACGGCATATTGGTGGGCGTCGACAAGCTCAGTCACTTTTTTGAGACTGGGCTCGAGCTGTATTTGGAATTTTTGACTCCAGAAGCGCTGTCAAAAAGTGGCCGGGATGTTCAGCTGCAGGCGCTGGTGCAGCGGTCCGTCGAGTTGGAAGAGACTCATTTGGGTTGGACCATGACCGGAATAAAATCTTACGGCGATGTCCAAGCTCATTTGCAGGGAGCCATTTTCTGGGCTCAATATTTTAAAGCCAACGGCGCTTGGCTTTCCTGTGAAAAAGATAAATTTGTTTTAAAAAAGAAATTCGACATCGGGGCCTTTGTTCAAACAGGTTGGAGTGAAGCGGTTCAGTGCAACGAGTACGCCCCCAACAGTGAAGAAACTTATTTGCAGAAATTTTTCAATCCCAATTCAAAAACATTTCAACAAGAAGTTGATATGAACATCGAAGCTCTGGAAAAGAAATTCCAACGTCGTTACCAATGTCCCTTGGAGCCGAAATCTTGCGAAAGTTCAGACCAGTTTCTAAAGAAAAATTTGCATTTTTTAAGCGCGGACCAGTTTTTAAAAATCACCAGTCCGGGCTGCCGTTAACGGCAATTCGGGATCTTTTTGGGCTCTAAAATTTCGACAGCTTTAAGCGTCGAATTTACGATTTTCCAAGCTTCGACGGCCGTTCCAATATCCACCAACGGAACCACTTGATACTTTGGAGCCCCGAGGCGAAAGGTCGGCAGCGCCGAGACTTTTGTTATTGTCCATCGTTTGCCATCAGTCTTTTGAAAGTCTCTTTTAAAATCCAGATAAAGAACCGCCGAAGTCTTCTTGGCGATGGCACCCTGACCGGAAACAAAATTACCCAATGAATAAGCTACTGGCACCGCGCGGTTGTCCGAAGCTTTGATCCACTCGAAATTTTGCAAGACATGAGGATGATTTCCGATCACCGCCGTCGCTCCGGCTTCAACAAAAGCTTTGGCCAACAGCCGCTGACCCTGCGAAGGCTGTTGTTGGTATTCCGGCCCCCAGTGGGGTGTAACGACGATGGCGTCCACGTCGGGTCGTTGCCGCAGTTCTTTCACTTGGGCTAAAATCTCGCTCCCGGCGCACTTTAAAACTTGGCCCGCAGAATCGGGAAGGCCATTCAAATGTTCCGCGCATGAAATCCACGCAATTTTCATTCCCTTGGCTTCGGTTAAAACCCAAAACCGACGTTCCGGTGAAACAGAGTCTTTGACTCCGGTGAATTTCATTCCGTACTTGTTCATGGCCTGGATGGTCCGGTCAACCCCGATACTTTTGCGATCCATCGAATGGTTGTTTGCCAAAGACAAAACGTTAAAACCAGCACGAGCCAAATCACCGATGACTCGGGGGTGATAATTAAATAAAAAATTAGTCCCGCTGTAAACCACACCGTCATAGGTAAAACCGATATCGCCGCGGTCCTGGCCGGCCGCCGTAATTCCCAGTGCCGCGGGACCCTCCAGGTTTGCGTAAGAGATGTCTGCCGCCATGATAGCTCCGGTCATTTTTGACCACAGGTTAAAGAATCCATCCGGGGAACCAATGACGGACCGAAACGGCGCCTGGTGAATCAGGACGTCACCGACGGCTGCAACCCGCACAATGGAATCGTCACAAACCAGGCTCGCCTGGGCTGGGGTTAAAGTCATAAGCACCATTGCCAGAATCATTGCCATTAAGTTTTTACGCATGGATGGAACCTAAACTTACTGGTTCCGGTTATCACTCTCCTATTTTCGGGACTGTAGAAGTTATAGACAGTAAAAATCATTCGAACTTGCCTAGAAAGTTCTTTGGACCTCTGATAATCTTTAATGATGCACTTCGTGGTCACCGCCATCTTGAGCTTAACTTTAAACTCGGGCTGGTCTCAACTCTGTCAGGAAACCAGAAATCCGCGCACGGGTCTTGGGGAACTTACAACCCCCTGGAACTCCCAAGTCTTCAGTCTTTATTCGCAACACATGGACCCGGGAGATCAAGAATCCGTACAAAAATGGCTCACCGCCACCGTGCCCGTCGGAGATTTTGCCCAGCTTGCGCGATTGATCTTACGGAAGCACATGGCAATCCTGACGCAAAAACGTCATGAGCTGAAAATTATCAAAGACCTTCATCGCGAGAAAAAAATTTCCTGGATTGGCATTGAGCTTTCTCCCCAGGAGTTGGATCAATTTAAATCCCAATTTGCCGAACAAGCCCAGGCTCTTAAAAAGTTACTGTTCGCCAAAGGTCTCTCCAAAGACGAAGCCGACGACATGGCTCTGTTGATCTACGACAGTGGACATTATTTCGTCGCTCATCGGCCGGTCGGTTCGCCCCCATTAAATCTCGTGGGATTGGAAGAAGAGTCCGCTTACTCGGCTTCTCTGGACGGGGCCGCAAAGCTCTCGGACGCGCGCGAACAGATCGTCAATCGCAGCAAAGTTTTGCGAATTCCAACTTCGGCGCTCGGTGATTTTGATCACGAGGTTTCCGAAATTTTGGGAGAGAACAAACGCGAATCAACGGGGTTGCTTAAGAAAAATCAAGCCCGCCTGGTGAGCCGAATGCCCTCGAGCGAAGGCCGGGCTCTGATTAAGAGTGGTTTTAAAGCTGCCAATGATTTTGTTCAAATCAGTTTAAGTCGCGACGAAAAAATATCCGATCAAATTTGGAAAAATGCTCGCAGCTCAGGGTTGTTTATTTATGGGCGCGCTCACCAGTTGGGCGTCAGCGAAGCCTTGCTCCGCTTCTGTCGCAGTAAGATTTAATCACTGATACGGATGTGATTGCCGATCTGATTTTCATCGATGTCTTGTTGGGGGAAATGTTGAATTAAAACTTCCCCGCACTGGGTGATGGCCTTGGTTAGTCCGTCAGCTAAACGGCCTTCTTTCATGGCTCCGCTTAGCAACCGGACAACTTCGTCCCAAGTTGTGGCCGGAAGAACCTGAGCAATTCCACTGTCTGCCAAAACGACGGCCCGGTGTTCGTAAAAAGACATAAATAGCAAAATTCCCGTTTTCTTTTTCGTATGATAAATACGGGCCCGGTAAAACTCAAGCTCGGCGCGCAAATCCGCATGCACTCGAAGATAGTTTTCCGAGAAAAAAAGCTTCTTTAATATTTTCCCACGTGCGAGCAAGGGTATTTTTCCGATCAGACTTTGTCGAACCAAAACCGGCACGATCTCGCCCTCGGTTTTTCTTTCAATCTCGCCAACCAGTTTTTCAAGGTTTGCAATTTCAATTGCCGTGATATGCTTTGCGATCCATTTCGGAAGACTTCCATTACCAACTGTCACTCGAACCCCCACCCGAAAAACCGCCACCGCCGCCGGACCAGCCGCCGCTTCCACCGCCCGAGCCCCAACCACTGCCACCGCCGCCAAAACCGCCACCGCCCATGAATCCCCCCAGGGCTCCGGCTCCGAAAGCTCTTCCGGCGCCCATGCGGCGTCGACCGCCGAACGCCAAAAACATAAAAACTAAAAAAGTCAGGATTTCGGTCCACTTAATTTTTTTACCGGGCAAGGATTTTGGTTCGGGCGCCAAACCGTTCAGTTGATTCATCACCGCAGCGACCGCGACTTTGACTCCCGATTCGAAATCACTTTTCTGGAAAAATGGACGAACCTGGTCGGCCAAAATTTGTTTAGCCGAAATATCCGTCAGATCGCCCTCCACGCCGCCGCCCACTTCGATTCGCGATTTGCGATCCTGGGTTACCACCAAAATTAAAACTCCGTTGTCTTTCTTTTGGTCGCCCAATTTCCATTGTTCCACCACGCGCATGGAAAAATCTTCGCTCGTCTCTCCGTCCAACGTCGGGATAATTAAAACCTGAATTTGGGCTTTTCCGCTCGCGGAAAAAGCGCGCAGATCGGCTTCGATCAGGGCTTTCTCGTTGCTCGTTATAACATTAGATAAATCCACGACGGGGGCGTTCAGTTCCGGCACCGGAACCAAAGACCAAGATACCGTAACGCCAAACAGGAGGCCGAACAGAAGCCCCAACACTAAAGTTTAATCTCAGGTGGTTTTTCCATTTTTTCTTTTTCCTCGGCCGCCACATCCCACTGGGGCATCTTGTCGTGTTTGTATAAAATTGAATTGGTCCAACTGGTCGGAGGTACCGCCACAAGATTATTGAATTCTTGGATCGACTCGATGTATCGACGGCGAGCGGTCACGATGCGATTTTCAGTGCCCTCGATCTGCGCTTGCAAATCTCGAAAGTTCGCGTCGGCCTTGAGATTAGGGTAGTTTTCAGAAACGACCAACAAGCGACCCAAAGCCTGCGACAGCTGGCCTTGAGCTTTTTGATATTCCACCAATTGCGCGGGTGACACTTTCGAAGGATCAATCTGCATGGACGTTGCCTTGGCGCGAGCCTCAACGACGCCCTGGAGAGTGTCTTTTTCGTGACTGGCGTAGCCTTTAACGACGCTCACTAAATTTGGGATCAGGTCGGCCCGTCGCTTGTACTGGTTAGTGACCTCGGACAGAGAAGCCTCGACCGTATTTTTAGAGGTTGGGATGGCTTGCCATCCGCAGCCGGCCAGACTCAAAAGAAAGACATAAAACGGAATAATAAAACAAATTTGGCCAAATAGTTTCTTCATTAGATTTTCTCCTGCTTTCCAGAAGCAATAGCCGAAAATTTCTGTTACAACAAGATGTGCTTTCATATCACGACACCAGGGATTACCTCTTCGTCGACAAACCGGAGGGTTGGCCGCCTGATTTTTCTACTTCGGGCCTGATGGAACTCTACTCGGGTCGACTCCATAAACCACTTTTCTTGGCGCACGTTTTAGATCCTCAGACTTCGGGGGCGATGGCCTTTGCAAAAACCGCAAGCGCTGCTGCAAATTTACGGCAGTTATTTAAAGAACGGCGAGTCAAAAGAAGCTACCTGTTTGTGACAGATCGAAAGAGCGAAAAAGACAAGTACGAAATCTCAAGTGAAATTAACAAAGTAGAAACCCGGACATCGTTTCAGCGACGAAAGCGTTCTCCGTTTTTTGAACTCTGGCAAGCCAACTCAGAAACAGAAGAGCCGCATCAGATCCGCCAGCATGCCCAGTCTGCGGGCTTACCGCTGTTGGGTGACGAACTTTATGGAGGCTCTCGATTTCCACGCTTGTGTTTGCATTCCGAGCAGCTCGTGATTCCGGATTTTCCGGCCTGGAGCTGTCCCGCTCCCCGTCTGTTTGAACGATTGGGGCTCCTGAAGGACGCCGAGCTTGCACATATTCTGAACTGCATCGACCGACGACAGAGACTTTTTTCTTTTTTGGGAACCGAAGAACAGACCCTGCGATTAATGGACGTCGATGGTCTAAATATGGCGCTAGATCTGCTAGGTCCCAATTTATGGCTGCATTGGTACCGTGAACAAGATCCCACGGCGCTTGATTTAGAACGCTGGACTCTGGTGTCCTGGTTGTTGCGTCGGCCACTGATTATTCAAAAGCGAGTGAACCGCGGGGCCCAGCTCGGGCCAGCGACGCGTTGGGAAATTGGGGAACCGAAAGAAAAATGGCTTGCCATAGAAAAAAATGAAGATCTGGAAATAATCTACCAACTGAAAAAAAATCAGGGCGAGTCCTATGGTTTATTTTTAGATCAGCGATGCAATCGCACGCGGCTGGCTGAGCTCGCCACAGGGAAATCCCTGTTGAATTTATTTGCCTACACGGGCGGGTTCGGGATTGTCGGATCTTTATCCGGTGCGACCCAGACAACCACGGTGGATTTAAGTGCGGTGACTATAGAATGGGCCAAAGAAAATTTCCGGCTTAATAAAATTCCAACAGTAAACAACGAATTTTTTGCGGCGGATTGCTTTTTTTTCCTGGATCGCGCAATTAAAAAAGGCCGAACTTGGGATTTAGTTATTTGTGATCCCCCAATTTTTTCTCGGTCGAAGGACAAAGTCTTTCGCGTCGAGAAAGACTTTGCCTCTTTGATTAGCCTTTGCGAGCAGGCGCTGAATCCCGGAGGCTGGATTTTGTTTTCAACCCACTATTCGGGTTGGAACCAGGCCGGACTAAAACAAGAAATTAAAAAAGTTTTCTCGGGCTTGATCCTGGACGGTGAAGTGGATGTGGATTTTTCCAAAGATCAGGCTTTAAAATCATTCTGGCTGCAAAAACTGAGATAGTTGCCAGCCTACAATTTTTTTTCCGGTTTCGCTTCGGGTTTAGTTTTCGCTTTGGTTTTTGGCTTGGCCGTTTCTTTGGGTTTGGCTTTTTTCTTTTTAACAACGCTTGCCGAAACTCGCTTCAATTTAATCACGGGCTCGGGTCCTAATTTTCGCGTTGTGGAACCCCCGGCGGGATCGGGCAAAAATGTCGAGCTTTTGGCAAAAAGTTTCATGGCCGGCATTTTCAAATTTTGCCGGTCGCGCTGAAAAGGGGAAGCAGTACCCGATGAGGCCATGCTCCGTTGGGGAAGAATGCTGCCGGGCGCCCCCAATATTAACACGCGGCCCACCAAACAGGATTTTATTTTTGCCTGAAAGTCCTTAAACTGCTTTGTTTGAACTTTAGAGTTTGGTATTTCCGTCGTCTTAAAAGTTTCCGAATATCTTAAAACGGCCGTTCGGTATTCGTTTTTCACGGACAAATTCACATCCATCCAAGGCGACTGCACCGAGCAGCTTTCATTGATGGCGCCGACAAAATTTCGATCCCGGATGTAGACTTCGTACTGACGTTGGGACGGAAATCCAAAGTCAAAATCCGACATCCATTTTTGATCCACGTCTAAGATCGCCCGTAAAAAATTTGAAAACCCGACCCGGAAACCGTCGCCGACCGGCGTTTTATCAAAGACATTTTCGAAAATCCCGATACCACGGTAACGCGCAGCCCAAGGCCGCTTCACGCGTGGCGAATGCACGTGAAATTCTTGAGACTTGGATTTGACGTCGGGGAAAAATGTCAAAAGCCATTTTAGCATCGGATCCGACGAGTCCTGTTCGCTCTTTGAAAACTTGCTCTCCAAACCCCAAGACTCCACTTCCAAATCCCCTGAGAATTGTCCCGGTAAAACCAAAGGGTTTAGAACCAATCGGTATTGAAAACCATTTTGGGATTCATCATATTTCGGTATCTTTTTAACTTCGGGTGTTTTTTTCCAAACGACCGCCGACCGATTCACCAGCGAATCGTCCAAGAAAGAAATGTCTTCCTGCGAGGTCGGATCAAACCAGTAATCTGTTTTACCAATCAGAACGTTGACGATCTGATGATTAAAATAATTCACAGGAATTTTATAATAAATGTCCGGAACGGGCACGCGATCGGACAACACCGAGGCAAAATGGGCTTCATAGCCCAGCTCTCGCAGGACCCGAACTGTCATCAGTGAATAGTCCTTACAGTCCCCAAACTGCGATTCGGCGATGGCTTTCAAGGAACGCGGAACCTGCGCTGAAAAACGGCCGCGCCAGTCCCCCATGTAACGAACGTGGGCTTTCAGCATTTTATGCATCATTTGGGTTTGAGCAGAAATTCCTTTGATCTGTTTTATTTTGATGACCACAGATCGCAAAAATGGCGGTAAAGGCTCGGCCAGCCGCGTTTCATAATTACGGATCAACTCTTGGCCAACATCCTTCCAATCTTTCGCGGTTGAAAACAACAGGGTTGGGAAGCGATTTCGGGATAGGTAACCGTAAGATTCATTGATAACAGAATGGTTCAGGTTTCTTTTCAATTGAACTTTGTAACCCGTCTTGGTTTTTGAAGAAATCAGAACTTTTTGCAGGTCGTTGCTGAGCACTTGCAACGGCACTTGGGAAGCGATTTCAAAAGAAAACCCCTTGGCTGAATAATACTCGGAATCCAAATGCAAAACGTGCGAAAAAAAACCGTGCAATGGAATCTGAGTTTCTTCAAGTTCGTATTCCCATTGGATAATGGATCCAACGTTCATTTTAGGAAAAGCAACTTCGATCCCTAAAACGTTTGAAAAACCGGCGTCTTCGTTGACCGGTGACTGTTGGATCATCGATTGGGCAACCGGCAACCGGGTTTTGCCAACTATGGTCCAGGCTTTGAAATATTTTAGCTTCATCTCATTTTTATCGTAAGAAATGGTTCGCATTTTGGGAACTTCGCCATCGGTGGTCTGAATCAGGTAAGATCCTTGGTAACGGATCTTGGAACGCAAATCCTGCCCCACGGTGATTTTGGTATCCTCCAATTGGGACAACCGCGGCAACAGCCGGGGGTTCATTACTTCGGCCCCCGCAAAGCTTTGCGCCCAAAACCAAACTAGAAGGGTGATTCCCAGACGAGATCTCATCCTTGTACTTATCGGAATGGCCAGGCTCTGCTGTAGGGAAATGCCCGGTAAAGTGCAGGTCTTAACGCTCTTTCTTGTTTAATTTGTCTCATTTTGGGACTAAGAGTCTGAGCCAGAATGAATCGATTTTCGAACGAATTTTTTGAATTGAGCAATGACATGCTCTGCATCGCCAACTTCGAAGGATACTTTATCCGTCTTAACCAAGCATGGGAGAAGTCTTTGGGGTGGTCGCTCGAAGAGTTGATGGCCCAACCCTTTGTCTCTTTTGTGCATCCCGAAGACCGCGAGGCCACGGTCGCGGAAAGTAAATCTTTGACCGAGGGCCATCCCACGACGAGCTTTGAAAATCGCTACCGCTGTAAAAATGGCGAATATAAAACTTTACTGTGGAAGAGCACGAGTGACTTTTCTCAAAAATTATTATTCGCCGTCGCTCGCGACATCACGGAAATAAAATCTAAAGAGCTTTCGCTGATCGAAGACAACAAACGTTTCCAACAAATCTTAAACGCCATTGACGATTTCATTTTGCTGAAAGATCCCCAGTCTCGGCTGCTTTGGGCCAACAAAAGTTTCCGAGATTTCTACGGATTTGCACCTGACGAAGACACCCGGGTGATGACGGATCGCCCCGACAACGATCCGGCACTAACCGCAAAATACAGACGAGATGATCGTTTTGTAATTGAAACCGGTAAGCGACTGGTTATTCCTTGGGAATATTGCACTCGCTTTGATAATAAACTTCGAAAGCTCCGGGTTGTGAAGGCGCCCATCTTTGATGATGAGGGAAAAGTTATTATGAGCGTTGGCGTCTCTAAGGACATCACCGATGAATTGGAACGCGAAAAACTGATCCACGAGCAACAAGTAAAAATGATTCACTCCGCCCGCTTGTCTTCGCTCGGTGAAATGGCGGCCGGCATCGCTCATGAAATCAATAATCCTTTAACAATTATTGATGCGATTTTGTTTCAGACCAGCGCGCGCATCGAGCGGGATCAGTTCCAGCTCAGTGAACTCGAAAGCGTGTTTGGCCGCATCACAAAATCTTTGGACCGGATCGCTAAAATTGTGCGTTCGTTGCGATTTTTTTCTCGCAATTCCGAAAATGACCCCTTTGTGGTGGCGACCTTGGATTCCATCTTTCAAGACACTTCAGAACTTTGTCGTGAAAAATTTAAGATGGCCCAAGTCCCCCTCAGGCTCAACGCCCCGCCAGAAATGGTCGCACTCTGCCGCCCTACCGAAATTGGACAGGTTTTACTCAATCTCGTGAGCAACTCTTTTGACGCCGTTCACGGCACCAAGAATCCCTGGGTTTCTTTGGATGCCTGCCAGAAAGACTCGAAGCTAATTATTTCGGTTACCGATTCAGGACATGGAATTCCTGCCGAAATTCAGCACGCGATGATGAATCCCTTTTTCACCACCAAAGAAGTGGGGCACGGAACTGGCCTGGGTCTGAGCATCGCCTTGGGAATAATAAAATCTCATGGCGGAGAATTGATCTACCAGGAGCGCGAGGGGCACACCAGCTTCGCATTCGATTTAATCGCTCAAACGCCGTAGAGCTTGCCCAGGCTCATCGAATATTTACCGGGCGAATAGTCGTTGAAGCGAGACTCTTTAAGTTTTTCATATTTTTTTTCATCATTGCTGGCACTGGCCATAGGGAAGATCGAAATCCCACCCCGCGGGGTGAATTCCCCCAAGACCTCGAGATATTTTGGCTTCATAATTTTGATCAAATCATCGCAGATTTTTTGGATACAATCTTCATGGAAATCGCCATGATTTCGGAAACTAAAAAGATAAAGCTTTAAAGATTTACTTTCGACCATTTTTTTATCGGCGACATAGTTTATAAAAATACGCGCAAAGTCTGGCTGACCTGTCTTGGGACAGAGAGAGGTAAATTCCGGGCAAATGAAACTGGTCCAGGATTCTCGTTCTGGATTTTTATTAGCAAAAACTTCAAGAATTTTTGGATCATAGGAAAATGCGTAATCCGTGGATTTCGCGCCCAGCTTAAAGTTGACGAGTTCCAGGGAGCGAGCGGGCTTTTTAGATTTCATTCAGTCCTCAATCTGTTTTCGGTTTTTAATCGTCGCAGGGTCGCCGCCGACGAATCTTGGGTTCGGGCGGCATAAACTGCTTTTAGAATTTGCATTTGTTCTTGGGTCAGGTCGCCCGTCGAGCCTCGACGCTTTTGTCGATCCAGGATCAAATGATAAAACGAGATGCTGGCCGCAACTGAAATGTTAAAGCTCTGCACGAACCCGAGCATGGGAATGACCACGGTCTGATCTGCAAGCTTTTGCATCTCAAGACTGATACCCTCTTTCTCGTTTCCTAAGACCAAAGCAGTCGGTATCGAAAAATCGATCTCGGCGATGGGCACCGAACTGGCAGACAAATGCGTGGCAACAATTTGAAACCCCTGCTGCTTTAATTTTTTAATGCAGTCCGTGGTTGATTTCCATTGCTGAACTTCAACCCATTTGTCAGCTCCCGCGGTGGTGCGCTGGGATTCTTTGAACCGTTCATTTTTTTGAATCAAATGAACCTGGGCCAAGCCAAAGGCTTCGGCCGAGCGCAGGACCGCGCTCACATTTCCACGATCAAAAAGATCCTCCAACACCGGCACCACCGAAAAACACCGGTTCTTTACGGCCTGTTCAATTCGATTTTGCCGCTCAGAAGTTAGAATCGGGTAGATGAATTCCAACACATCCCGATAATCGACCAGCAATCCCTTTTCGATTTCGATGCGATTATTAAACGGAAACACACATCACCTGTCGATGCTCTCCGGAGATTTCGCCAGATCCCGAGTGATGTTCTTTTGATGGGCTTCCAATGTCCCACCGCCAATTTCGAGTAATTTTGCATCTCTCCAAAGCCGCTCTACCACGTACTCTCCGACGTATCCGTATCCGCCCAAGACCTGAATCGCTCGGTCGGCTACATTTTTTGCCATGGTGGTTGCCACTAGTTTTACGCCGTCGGAATCCATCCGATTGCCTTCTTTGTTAAGATCCAGACGACGAGCGGTGTCGTAAACGTAGCAACGGCTGGCTTTAAATTCGGCGTAACTTTCCG
>JAYUPS010000324.1:0-2615 GCA_043759945.1 Bdellovibrio sp. | reverse complement strand
CCTGGCGGCCAAATCTGTGGCTCACTTCCCTTGCGGTAGGTTGCAATCCCAGGGATTTGACCCGTGGTCACAGCAATGCAGCGATTGCGCAAAGCCTGCCAAACTTTTTTCGCGTACCGCTGACGATATTTCAAAATTCTTGCCTCTGTCCTCTTGTCGGAGTTGATTCTTCGCTCGATTTCAGAAAGAAGCCAAAACCCACGAAGCATAAAGTAACAATAAGCTCCGTCGTCTTCTTTATGCCGCCAGAAAGGTCTTCGTGCATGCGCTCCGCATCCAGCAACGATCAGTTCAAAGCGCTTGATCAGCTCAGCCCTCGGGAGATTAGTGGTCGAAAGATCACCCTGGAAAATCAAAGGTCCAGCCTTTGGACTGCGCAGCTCAAGCGCCTGGCTGAGCAAATCACCAACCGAACCCAAATGCGTTCGAAAAAAGCGGATCGTACTGCGAGAATCTTCTTTTTTACTCCGACCAACCAGAAGACTCACGTTGAGACCTGTCTTTTCCCCAGTCCCATTTTTTTTCTGATGAGCAAAGCCCAACATCTCATCAATAACTTTGGCCAAGCTATCTTCCTCGGGCTCATCAAGCAGCAAAACCTTGGTCTTGGTGTCGTCGCCGGAAAAAATACCTACGTCAGAAAGAGTTTCGAACAAACAAAGGTAAATCAGTACGAGGTTGAACGCAGCGTAGTGCAAAATTCGGCAAATCTTGCCAGAGGTAAACTCGGGCTGACCAATCATGAGCGCCAAACGATTGATCGGAATTGCAAAGCCCACATGCAGTTTAATCAAATTGGCCATCGCTCCCCAAGTCAGCTGAAATCCCTCTGGCCCAACATCTTGCATCGAGGCTCTGACACTCTTCCCAGTCAGTGGGTCCGTCACTGTCTCGACTTGATGCTCAGTGGCCGTAACCAAAATCTTAAGGTCCACGCGTTTTGTATAATCAAACGTACTTTGTAAACCCGTTGCTCGGCCAAACTCTGTCATTCGCTCCACCACTTCTTTTTGTCTTTTTTCCTCACGCAGCCCAGCAGGTTCCGAAAACATTATCTCGTTTTCAAAATCAAACTCAAGCTGGGCCGCAATTTTCGGCCGCGGCTTAAGCTCGCGGATCTTTTTATCATACTCATTTTTTTCTTTAACTGCATGAGCTTGCTTTTTTTCAAGCTCACGCAGAAGGTCTTGCTGTGCCGGGCTTAACTTATCAAGCGCAAAAACCGTTTGCTCGACAATTGTTTGATCCCGGCCCCCGCGCTCTGACTTTGGTGTAAGTCCCATAGCTTCACGCAGACGGCTCAGGGTATTCTTGGCTTTGGCTGCGTTTTGTAAAAATCCTGCATAGACGCCAAGGAGCCGCATCAGAACATCGACCGTGGCCTCGGGAAGTTCCGCCTCTTTGGCTTGAACAAATATTTTAAGATCTCTGAGTTCCTGGTGTGACGGAGCATTTGTCAAAATTTGCCTCTAGAGTTGGGGGTGGCAAACTTTGAGTTGATAAGCCTTTCTGGTCAATTGGTTTTGCGTATATCGCAACTCGCTTTTCGATCGTGTACCGTGAGCCTTCGATCAACAGTGACAGTTCAGCACCTGTGATGTCGCGGGCCAGCGGCTCCGATATAAATTTGAACCTTGTTTTCATCGCCTCGAGTGTAAACAATTTTGCGGTGACAAAGAGCCCTGTCGGATCGGCGTAGAGAACTTTGAGCATTCGCCGTGACCGGCCAACGAAAATAATCACATCGCCCGAAAAAGGATCAAGACCCATCTTGTAGGCCTCCGCCAAAAGACCTCCGTGCTGTTTCCTAAAATCAACTCGATGTTGCGCAAGCCAGATCCGCTGCCGTTGCACCGGGAGAATCATCGCTCGCTCCTGATCGAACTCAGCATGCTCAAGAGTTCAACGTTCAAATCAGATTTTGAGAGTTCAATTTCAACTCCTGAAACCAGACGGATTCGGATCGAGGTCGGAGTCCGCTCAGGTCCTTGGTCAAAAACTATGGACTTTTCTGGGCTCTCAACAAGATTTAACCGCTTTGCCTTGAACTTACTCTTCCCGCTAAGCCGCACCCATTTGTTAACGGCCGACAATGAAACTCCGCCCGCTTGTGCTACAACCTGTTGACCTATTCCAACACCCACGGCTGAGCAAGCCAGAGCTCTCAGCTCAACTGGATATTTCCCACGCCCAGTAACCCGAAATTTGTCGAACTCGCTCTTAACTTTTTCGAGAACCATAGCTCGTGATGAACTCACTTTGCCCTGATGAATCACTCTCGACCTCCTTGATGAATTTCTCACCAGAGGCTAACTCAGGAGGTTTTTGTTTTCTACAGTGTCAGACGAAGTGGATACGCCTTAAGGATGATCTCGTCAACGAATCTTGAAAAACCAAAAATATTTTCTTTGGCTTCGTGGACGGCAGTCGATCATCTGGTCAACGAACAGCCGGAGAGATCAGAAGTATTGCCTTCTCAACCGGAGGCCTTCGAAAAATACATGGACTTTTGTACTTGGAGTTGTCGAGGACCGGCACTGGTTGGCTTTCGGCAATTTCACATCGCAGTTACTCGTTAATTTGCTCATGAGTCAGAAATACACCGAATAACCAGT
>JAYUPS010000323.1:0-2627 GCA_043759945.1 Bdellovibrio sp. | reverse complement strand
AAAGCCAACAGCAGGTGCCGAGATACTTGAGTGCCGTCCAAAACGACGATGGCGTGGGTGACCCGCAGGGACTTAACCCCCGAATTTAATTTGGTGGTTAGAACTTTGAGGGTAACTTCTTCGTCGGCACTTTTCGGAGACAGACTGTAAGTTCCCGGTGTATCAATGACTTTGAAATCGCTTTTGATTCTGGCGGCCGTATCGCCCACGGCGTATTCGACCGTGCTCCCGGGATAATTGACGACTTTAAATTTCGAACCGGTGAGCCAATTGTAAAGAGTGGTCTTACCACAGTTGGGCGCACCAACTAAGGCAACAACTGGACGCACGCGGCCTCCTCGCTTCGTAAAGCAATCAATGTCGCGCCCACGCGTAAAATTCTTGGACCCGCAAAAGGCGCTTGTCCCACATACTCAACTTCGATGCCCGGATGCAAACCCAGTTCACGCAAGCGCTGAACAATTTGATCGTGGCCCCGCAAACTTTGAATACGAACGGTCACACCGATTTCTGAAATGTCATTCGCGTTAAGGGGACGATTTGATTCCGATGTCATGATGTCTCAGTCTAATCCAGACCCGTAAATTTAGCATCGACCTCGGTCTAGTTGATAAGCTAATGAGAACCACGAATCTCATTTCGATCTGGATCATGGTTCAGAATTTTCCGGGTTCATCCGTTTTATCTGTGAGATGAAAACACGGCACCTGGTGATGAGTTGGCTTTTATTAATTTTAGGATCCCAACGGGTCTTGGCCGTGCGGTTTTCGTTGCCCTCGAATCTGCCCGGTCAATTGGTTTTCCAGAATCCGAGCAACCAACCCCAAGACGTCTATCAGAAATTTGCTTGGGACGCCGATCCCTCCAAATTTGACGGAGCCTGGGAAAAATCCTTTACCGTGAAAGCTCAAGGATCACTCTACCGCGAGATCGCCACGCTCGTCCAACCCCTGCAGTTTGATTCAAATTTTAAAGATCTGAAGGTCTACTACCGAGGTGTCGACGGCCGTCTGATTGCCATTTCGGGAGGGCAAGCCACCAACCTGGAAGTCGGACCCATGCGCGGGGGTGGAAGCACCGTGATTTCAATCACCAATTTCAGTTCAATGCCACAATCCGGAGAACTAACTACAAAAAGTCTCACCGGCAGAAAAGGGCAGAAATTAAACTTTCAGCTCAAGGGCTACCAAACGATCGAATTAAAAATAGAACTCACGGCGGGAACCTGGGTTCAGCTCCGCGGCGAGTACGTGCTCGGGGCCTATCTTAAAAATAACTCCGGAACTGAAATATTTTCTGGCAAAATTAGAAAATTCCTAAAAACGGATCAAGCGGGAAGATTATTTTTGCTCGCCAACGAAGACCGCACCCAAAGTTACGTTGTGCGATTAACCGACGAAAAATTGATTCAAGCTGCCCGCGACCAGATCCTAAATCCCACGGGTTGGCGCGCCCGGATCTTAATCGGCGAGGTTTCTAAAAATTCTAACCGAGACAATCAAAATTTGTTAAGCTCCCATCAGCCAATGTGGTCCTGGCATATTTCTAAAGTGCACCGTTTTGCCGAACTGGCTTCGCAGTCCTGTGATGGCAGTCCGCAGTTCATCGAAGATGTTTTGCCCGCGTGGGTGGCCGGTCTCTTTAACGGAGGCTCAACGACCACTTGTTTTTGGGGATATCAAATTGTCCAAGAACTTTAGCGTCCGCGTTTCTTGAAGTAATACCGACGGTACCATTTTGAAGTTTTTTTCCAGAGCGACCAGGCATTGTCTTCGGGAAACATGCTCACTCGAAAAAGGGACCAACGATCCCGCGTCCATTCGACCGGACCCCGGTCCGTGTTCACGGCGAACTCGTAGCCGGCTTTCTTGGCGATGCCAGGCAGACGCTCGTCGATGTCACCAAAGGCATAGGCAAACACCGGAACCGAACGGGCCAAATCGTGTTCCAAAATCGTTTTTGAGACCCGAAGTTCTGACAAAATATCGGGGGTGGATTTTTCAGGCAGACGCTCGTGGCGCAGACCGTGAGAGCCCACTTCGATAAAGTCCGGATCTAAGTTTTGTTTTTCCCGCAAACTCATCAAGGCGTCGGGGTGTTCATTGCTGCCGGCATCCCAAGAATTGGTCAGCACCGTATGATCGGCCAGCAGAAAAATCGTTGCCCGGGCGTTGAACTGTTTTAAAATCGGCAGAGCATAATCGAGATTATTTTTGTAGCCGTCATCAAAAGTCAGCAGCACGGATTTTTTAGGAAACTGATCCAAAGATTTACGGTCATGCCAGTAGTCTGCCAATTCTGAAAAAGTCAAAAAATGAAAGCCCCATTTTTTTAAAAGTGCAACATGATTACGAAAGTGTTCCTCTCGGATAAAGATCCGGTGCTCTCCGTTGCGATCATCGGTAATGACTTTGTGGTACATCAGGATGGGCAACCAGCCGACGCGCCGTCGCAGTCTTTCGGCCTTGTAGACTTCGAGTAATCGCTCGTTGATGAGCTTGCTTGAAAATTCCTGCTCTAATATTCCAGGTTCAATGGTTGGTTTTAGCGTACTGGTAAAAAAAGCCAAGACTTGATCCGACAGTTTTAGAAGCGATTCTTCGTCAATTTTGTCGGGTCCGACGTCG
>JAYUPS010000322.1:0-2634 GCA_043759945.1 Bdellovibrio sp. | reverse complement strand
GGGGCGCTGGGAGGGCTTACGGGCGCTCTGGTGGGAATGGGAATTCCAGAATACGAAGCCAAACGCTACGAAGGTTATGTCAAAGACGGAGGCCACTTGCTCTCGGTCCATGTGGCCGATTCAGCCTGGGCAAAAAAAGCCAAATTGATTTTGGAAGAAAACGGTGGGACCGGAATTGCCATCGCCAGCGAGAAAGTGGATGGACTGCCCGCGCGCTCCGGCGACATTATGAATCTTTGATGGACTTCATGGGACAAGTCTTTCAAACTTAAGTTTTCGAAGGGACTTTGACATGAAACCGATTTTTATAATTCTCGCGTTTGGGTTAATGGCAAGCTCTTGGTCCAGCGCACAAATTGCTAACGAATCGTCAACCACAACGGTTCCGACGCCGGCCTCGGGCTTTCTAAAACTAGAGACGATTTATTCCAATCGCGATTTGGACGCCGAAGTCGTGAACGCGATCACCAAACGTATGAACAGCGATGCTTCCATGAAAACGGCGGCGAAAGACGTTGCCATCACTTCCCGTGAAAGCGTGATTTACGTCACGGGAAAAGTCGTAACCAACAATGAACGATTAAAGATATTAGATCACGCGCGAAGCATTTCGGCTGCCAACCGCGTGGTCGACCAACTTGAAATTGTAGAGCCACGGAACGCTCCGGTTCTGGAGTAAGAATCATTCGTAGCGATGAGCAGAAAAGGGCTTTGGATCCGACAACGGAGT
The DNA here is from genome assembly GCA_043759945.1 of Bdellovibrio sp. Lineage (GTDB taxonomy): Bacteria > Bdellovibrionota > Bdellovibrionia > Bdellovibrionales > Bdellovibrionaceae > JAYUPS01. The sequence continues at coordinate 1,904 of JAYUPS010000322.1, read as the reverse complement.
TTTATTTCCAATCAAATCCGAAGCCAAACGCGCCGAGCCCGGAGCGCTTTGCAATCCCAACATTTGGTGCCCGGTGCAGTAAAACAGATTGTTGATACGTTTTGAAAATCCGATCACCGGCACGCCGTCGGGAGTGCAGGGCCGAAGGCCGCGCCAGATTTCAGTACTGCCATTCATGGAATTAATTTTGACATAGTCTTGCGCGCCTTTTTGGATGGCGTAAACCCGGTTGGCAGAAATTCCGTAATCTTGATTGACCAATTCTAAAGTTCCCGCAATGCGCGTCCCCTGCTTTCGGGGGGTGATCGCGATTTTCTTCTCCACAATCATGATCGGACGTTGCGGTTTGACCTCGTGCTCGTGCACGGTCATTGAATACCCTTTGCCGCCCAGGATCGGAAGCCGCACCCGCAGTTTCTTGGCTAGCACCGGAGACCAACTTCCCGCGGCCAACACCACCAAATCTGCTCGGTAGTTTCCTTGGGTGGTTAGGACGCGCTCAATTTTTGAATCGTTCAGTTCAAAGTCAAAGACCTCGGTGTTTAATTTAGCAGTTCCACCCAGCGCTAAAAACTCGGCGAAAATACTTTCGGTAACGGCTTGGGGCTCCACGTGGGCTTCGTCGCTAAAAAAGACGCCGCCCTTAATGATGGGTTTCAAGCTGGGCTCAAAAGCCAAAAGCTCTTCCCGACCCAATTTGCGCCCGGGGATACCCCGCACGGTCATCAATTCCAATTCTGTTTCCGCCGCGCGCAGTCCCGCGTCAGTTCCGCTCACTAGCAAAAGACCTTTTTTTTCAAAATCAATTTTATGAGCCGTGCGTTTCGCATGCTCCTGGTAAAAATCAAGACTGTATTTTGAAATTTCTGTCAGAACCGAGATCGACTGATTCATTTTCGACGTCGTCATGGACCGGGTGAAGTGAAAAAGCCAGCGCGCAAGTCCCCACCGCAGCTCGGGCTGAATGTACAAGGGACTTTCCGGATCAAGCAGCCAACCAATCGATTTAAAAAACATTCCGGGCTGGGGCAGGGGCATCGCAAAACAGGGCGTAATCCACCCCGCATTCCCCTGCGAGCAGCCCGAGGCTATTCCCCCGCGGTCCATCAAAGTCACTTGTCGCCCCAGACTCTGAAGCTCCCGGGCAACGCAAGTTCCTACAACTCCACCACCAATTACCAGCACGTCGATTTTTTGATCTTGCATGAGAAAAGGCTACTTCAAATTTATTTTGAACCCAACAAGATTTTGAACTTCAAAATTCTGTAAAAATTTATTCACCGCCACCTGCAAACAGGATTCCAGCGCCGGTCCATTCGAACTGGTGGCATCCAAAACAGAGTTCGTGCCTTCCACTTCCGAAGTGATATTGCCCTGGTACTTGGCTTGCGCGGTTTTGCGCTCCACCAAATCAAAACTAATTTCTAGATCACAACGGGTCTTTTCGTTACCAAACTTGGTGGTGTCTTCGGATACCCAAAGCTTTCTCAAACGCACTTTCCATCCGTATTTGGCCTCGTCGGAAACGCGCACTCCCCGCGCGATCAGTGCTTTGCTCATCCGAGAATGGACAAAATCATTCACCGCACCCTCGGTGGTGATGGCGCTTCGTTGATTGCTCATTCCGGTTGCGGCCTCGCCGACCATATTTTTTTGGGCCCGATCATCCACAACGTCCATCATTTGCAATCGCGGCTCCCCGCTGACTTCAATTTTCAGGTTCCCCAAATATTTAAAGGGCAACGTGGGTTCGTCCCGAATAATGAGCCCCTTACCCGAGCACGCTGAGATGATGAAAATTAAAGGAAAAATTAAACACAAGACCGTAGCAGATTTACGTATTTTCATTTGGGTAGGCTACTGGAAACGATCGCGAAAGTCTTCTAGCTTTTGGTGACAAGCCT
>JAYUPS010000321.1:0-6637 GCA_043759945.1 Bdellovibrio sp. | reverse complement strand
GGTCGCTACGGTTATATTATTCAGCCCTATTCCGCTTTTCCGGGGCTTTATTTATTAACGGTTCGTATGACCCATCGTAGTTGGGATGCTTACCGGGACTATTCATTTTTGGTGACCACAAAATGAGGAAGCTCAAGTTTCCTCCTCAGGCTGGAATTACCCTGGTCGAAGTCCTTATGGGCACCTTGGTGATGGCAATTTTTATCATGGGATTGACGAGCTTGCTCACATTTACCGCCGATCAAAATAAAAAGATTATAACCAAAGTGGATCAAGAACTGGATTCAATTATTGGCGAGCGCTTCTTGTTCGCGGATCTTCGCAATGCGACCCCTTCGCTGAATAACATCACCACCCGAGATGATGCCAATCTGGAATTTTTTGATTACATACCCGATGTGGCAGCAAACGCTATTTTAACTTCAACGACCCGAACGCTGACCCTGTCGGCGGATCGGCCCCGGTCCTTGGTGGTCATTTCGATGGATCTGACCGTGGCGCCACCGATGATCTATGATCCGACGGCGGCCTATCGATTCTCGCCGGCGCCCGCAAATTTTGACACGGCTGGTGCTTTTCAGTTTGTCTCCGTCAATCAGAACAACTACGTGAACAATGCTCAAAGAACCTTGGTGAAAACCGGACAAACTGATTTTTGGTCTGACGGGCGCGTGATGATGATGGACACGCCGGCGCGCATTCGGCCGGTGCTGGCAAATGGCTTTATTAATATGAATACGCCGCCGCGATCTTCAATATTTTTAGGTAGGGTCTCGGGAGCCGCTCTTCTGCCGATTCGGGTGCCCGAGATAAAACGCCGACATCCCCGCTATCCGACCGTGACCGAAGTCGCCACCGCCGATTATTTTTTGCGAACTATCCCACCCGTGAGCGGCGCAGCCCCGGTGGTGCGTATGACCAATGTAAAAATCATTCGCTATTCGGTTAGTCCCTCGGTGGGAAAGCCCGGACGGGTTGATATTTTTCGCGAAATCCATAACGGAACGGCTTTTGCCGGCCGGCAATCTTTTGCCACGGGTCTTTTGAAAGTCATGTTCATGAGGGAATCCATTTTTCATCCGTTAATTTCATTTAAGTTAGTTTACAATTCGCCACGCAATCCTTAGGGGGTGTTCGATGAAAAAATTTATTTTGGTAGCGACGATGATCGCGGGACTAAGCGCTCAGGCCCAGAACGACACCGGGGGTATAGCCACCCAAGTAAATCCCCTGGGACCGGTTGAAATGACCAACGTGGTAATTCCTGGCCAAACCAGCCGCAATTCTCAGCGCTATTTTGTAATCAACGTACGAAATACCTGCTTTGGTATTAATTTAAGAGGAGTGCAGAATCCCTTGGGGCCAGATTCTCAAATTAGACTGTCCTTTCAGCTGAAGACCTCGTCCGGGATCACCAACGGATCGGTCACTTACGATGGCAAAACGGCTGTCCGGACGGCTGGAACGCTGGGTACTTCGACCCGAGATATACCCGCTAGAACACCGACCACCATCCGCGCCGCAAGCTTCGGCAACGTGGTCCGCATCGAAGTTCCAGTCAACGTCACCGCCACGTTAAATAGCGACGGCGAGGTCATTGAAACGGAAGCTCCGATTTTGCAAAGTTACGAATTTTTCCAAACGGTTTCCGTGAACTCTCGCATGGGCAGGTACATGGCCAGAACAGGACCTTTGAGTGCGACGGTGCACGTGCTCCAGCCCGCCGGCAGTTATTCTGCCGAAGTGCAAGCGGCCTTTCCCGGTCAGCAAGAATATTGCGGGGGATACCATTCGCCGCTAATGGTTTTCTTCGACGAGGCTCGTCCGAACTATACAGGGGCCTCGAATATTTCTATAGGGGCCAAAAAATCTTCGTGGCCCGAGAAAGGGGCTCCGGGGTATTTTATCGCTTTCGACAAAGACGGTGACAAAAAAATCTCGAGCGGACTGGAACTGTTTGGCGGCGATGACCTTGATCGAAACGGATTTGAGCGTTTAAAAAAACATGATTCCAACAAAGACGGAGTCATCGATGCCAAAGACAAAGATTTCAAAAAGCTTTTGTTGTTCCGGGACTTTGACGGGAAACCAGAAATTATCCAGCTCTCAAAAAAGATTATTTCGATTGATCTGAAGTACAACCTGGAAAAAATTCAGGCCTACGGAACCCGTGCCGAAGCTCGGGAAAAATCGACCTTTAAGTTTAAAGATGGCGACAAAGAAAAGCAGGGCGAGGTCGCTGATCTTTGGTTTTCGCCGATAGAAAATTAAGCCGGAAAACTAATCCGACACCAGATTACCGGGCTTCCCGGTACATCTCGATGGCCCGTTTAGATTGCACCGAGTGATCGATGATGGGCTTCGGATAGGACTTGTGATTCAAAATCGGCTCATGCAATTCTTTCGGTGAAAGATTGCGCAGTTCGGGAATAAACTTTTTAATGTAAACCCCTTCGGGATCAAATTTTTCGCCCTGGCGCCAAGGATTAAAAATACGGAAATAGGGTTGGGGATCGGTTCCCGTGCTGGCGGCCCATTGCCAGCCGCCGTTGTTGGGTGCCAAATCTCCGTCGAGCAACAAATTCATGAAATGCTTCTCGCCCCATTGCCAGTTGATATGCAAATCCTTGGTCAAAAATGACGCCACAATCATGCGGACGCGGTTGTGCATCCATCCCGTGGTAAGCAGTTCTCGCATGCCTGCATCGACGATCGGAAATCCTGTCTGACCCTTGCACCAGGCTTGAAAATGGTTTTCGCGATTGGTCCATTTAACACTTTGATATTTCTGCAGAAAGGCCTCGGTCTCGACCCGCGGGTGTCGATAAAGCACGTGATAATAGAATTCTCGCCAAATCAACTCGCTAAAAAATACATCTCGAGAGGTAACAGGTTTCGGCCCGTAAGACTTTAACTTCAGGTAAGCGATAATTTGCGGCACGGTCAGCGATCCATTTTTCAGAAAAATAGAAAAACGTGAAGTTCCCTGCAGCTCCGGAAAATCACGCGCTTTTTGATAAGCATCAATTTTTTCCGCAAAGTCCTTTAGTTTTTGAAAAGCGACTTTGGATCCGGCCTCGGGAATCTCGATCGTAACCTTTTTGGAATTAGCCGACAGAAATTCATCCAAAGAGTCATTTTTTAAAAAAGACTTGTCCGTGACGTCGGGCCAACGCAGGTGAAAATTAATTTTCTGTTTTCCGGCTAAATAATCAAGACCCGGCTTCTGATCTTGAACACGTTTTTGAAACTCCTCCTGTTCAAAAATCTTTCGCCATTTGCGAGCATAGGGAGAGTAAACCTGGTAGCCGTCTTTCCCGCTCTCGTCTTTTCCAAGTTCATTCGGCTCAATTAATAAATGATCGCGCTCGGTTTCAAAAGCAATACCTTGCGATGTGAACAGCTGAGCTATTTCCGCATCGCGTTTGATTGCAAATGGCTCGTAGTCTCGGTTCCAAGAAACCAGACTCGGCGCTTGCGAAAGATTTTTCAGAACCAGTGGAAAGGCTTCCTTGGGTCCCTTGTTCAGAACCAACAAGTCCCCACCAATTTCCTGAAGTTCAGATTTCAAAGCCTGCAGAGTTTTTAGAAAGAATTGGAACCGATGATTCGAAAAATCGGGTCGGTCCAGAAACACCTGATCAAATGAAAAAAGGCCGACGACGCGGCCTTTGTGCAACTTAAGATTCGCTTGCAGGGCTGGATTTCCGGCCACCCTTAAATCACGGCGAAACCAATGAATACCAAATTTTGTGCTCATGACGCTTATTCAAAGCCATTGGACATATTCAATCAAGGTTCAACTGATGTTTAATTAAGGTCGAACCAAAGTAATCGTCCAACGACTGCCATTTATTGCGGCGCCGATGCCTCGTCCGCCTTTAACTTTTGCATCGATGCTCAGGCCATTGCGTCGATTGTAAAGGCCCACCGACAAACCGCCGCCAACCCCAATCGCGATGTTTCCATCCGCCAAATAATATTCGCCCTCGAGGTCCTGTGCATCTAAGACGCCCAAGTTTCCAGAGACGCCTTCGAAATAAAAAAGTCCCAGTCCCAGTCCGATCCCCTGGATCTGGATGTCCACGATATCGCGGGATTCACGGCCATGAATGTCTTTGCAGGACAAATATCCATCGCCAACACCCGATTGAAAAATCAGTACACTTTTTATTTTCACGTTAAAGTGAAAAGTGCAGCCGGCTAAATCTGTTGCGGTAGCTGGCGGCACGTTTCCGAAAAACACCGCGGTTCCCAAAGCCAAAATTCCCATCAACTTTTTCATTTAAGTTCTCCTGGAGATCAGGGATACACCCAAACGGAATACAAATCCTGGTTAGTTTTGATTTTAGAGAAAATATTGAAGAAGATTCCTAATCAATCTCAAGAAATCGGCACAATGCCATTTTTCCGTTCAATTCATAGGTCTTTTTTTGAGTTTCTTTCAAATGCGGCTCGGGGTTGTAACCCAAAGTGCAGCTCACGGGTTCAGGACAGAAATGAGTGCAGTCCTGGCAAGAAAATCGGAAATCATATTTTAGAAAGTCCCTGGGATTAACCGGGTCTAAACGTATAGAATTCCTGATTCTTTTTGGGGTCGGAAACTCGGCGCGCACGGCACTTCCTTGATTGACAAATCTTGAACAGGTCCCATGCTTACAGCAGGACAGACAAAAAAGATAGACGGGGAATTGATTAGTTATGGCCGCTGCTCACAATCAAAGTAAAGACTTAGATAAGATGACCCGCAAAAGCCAAGAAGCTATGCAAGCGGGAGCCGAACTGGCGGAAAAACGCAAACATCCGGCCGTGGAAGTCGAGCATTTGCTGTGGGCTTTGGTAAGTCAAAGTGACGGAATCGTGCCGCGCCTGCTTGAAAAAATAAAGGTCGGAGCCGCCCCGGTTTTAGCTGAACTGGAGGCGCGTTTTAAAAAATGGCCCCAAGTTTCTGGAGATGGGCATAAAGTTCAGGCGGGCCAACGTTTGGTACGGGTTTTTACAGGTGCCGAACAGGAAGCTTCTTCGCTAGGTGATTCTTACATTTCAACCGAACATTTTCTTTTGGCTATGCTAAAAATTAAGGACGCGGATCTTGAGTCTTTCTTTAAAAAAACCGGCGTAAAAATAAAAGACATCGAAGCCGCTTTAACGGATTTAAGAGGGAAACAAAAAGTGAATGACGATTCTCCGGAAGATAAAATGGAAGTTCTCTTAAAGTACGGGCGGGATTTAACCGCCTTGGCCGCCGAGGGAAAATTAGATCCTGTGGTCGGTCGTGATGACGAAATTCGTCGGGTCGTTCAGGTCTTGTCCCGACGGACCAAGAATAATCCGATTTTGATTGGAGAGCCCGGGGTCGGGAAAACGGCCATCGCGGAAGGCTTGGCTCTAAGAATCCTCAAAAAAGACATTCCCGAAAATCTGATCGGTAAAAAATTAATCAGCCTAGATATGGGATCTTTAATCGCGGGAGCAAAATACCGCGGAGAATTCGAAGATCGGCTCAAAGCCGTCATCAAAGAAGTGACGGAGAGTGACGGCAACATCATCTTGTTTATCGATGAAATTCACACTTTGGTTGGTGCCGGCAAGGGCGAAGGCGCCATGGATGCCGGTCAATTGTTGAAGCCCGCTTTGGCGCGCGGTGAGCTACGTTGCATCGGCGCGACGACTCTCGATGAATTTCGCAAGAATATTGAAAAAGATGCGGCGCTGGAACGTCGCTTTCAGACTGTCTTGGTTGATGAGCCTTCGGTGGATGAAGCCATTACCATTTTGCGCGGCCTGAAAGAAAAGTACGAAGTCCATCACGGGGTTCGAATCATGGACAGCGCCTTGATTGCTGCCGTAAAACTATCGCACCGTTACATCACTTCAAGGTTTCTGCCCGACAAAGCCATCGATCTGATCGACGAGGCCGCCTCTAAAATGAATATCGAAATCGGGTCCGTGCCCGAAGAGATTGATGAAATTGAGCGCAAGCTCATGCAATTGCGGGTGGAAAAAGAAGCGCTTAAAAAAGAAAAAGACCAAGCTTCGCAAGAGCGCCTGATTAAACTCGAGGGCGAGATTAAAGAGCTAACGGGCCAAAATCAAAATCTGCGCGAACAGTGGGAATCTGAAAAGCGCGGCATTGATGAAATAAAAAAAATCAAGGAAACCCTCGAGACCGTGCGAAACGATATCTCCAAAGCCGAGCGCGAAGCTGATTTGGGCCGGGCCGCCGAGCTAAAATACGGAAAACTGCCGGAACTCGAGAAAAGGTTGATCGAGAGCGAAAAACGAATTCATGCGGGGCAAAATGGTTCCACGATGCTCAAAGAAGAAGTGGGCGTGGATGACATTGCCGAAGTCGTCGCCAAATGGACCGGCATTCCGGTTTCAAAAATGCTCGAGAGCGAAATGCAAAAGCTTTTGACCATGGAAGTAAAAATGGCCCAGCGAGTGGTCGGTCAAGATGCGGCCCTAAAAGTCGTGGCCGATGCCATTCGTCGCGCGCGCGCTGAAATTTCAGATCCGAACCGTCCGATTGGAACATTTCTTTTCTTGGGCCCGACCGGGGTGGGTAAAACGGAAACCGTGAAAGCCCTGGCCGAATTCTTATTTGACGACGAACAGGCCATTGCCCGCATCGACA
>JAYUPS010000320.1:0-6675 GCA_043759945.1 Bdellovibrio sp. | reverse complement strand
ATCCAAGTTTTTTCCAGAATAATAATTCATTGTTGGCCTGATTAAAAACATAGAAGTCTGTAATTTGTGTGGAAATTACATCGATCGTCAGGAGATTTCGAATTTCAATTGCTCCGCCATTGACGGCATAGCTGCTTGTTCGAAAGTGGTTTAGAGTGACTTTATTTTCACCTGCGGCCGGTGCGGGGGCCACTGCGATATCGTTGATTGTGTAACTTTGAAAGTGAAAACCCAGGCGACAGGGTTGGGATTGGGCGTTGGCGCGCGATGTGGAAAAAGTTAAGTAGGCGGCGGTTGCAAACGAACCTTTGAGTAAGGATCGCCGAGACGAATTAACGGAACTAGAAGACATAAGACCTCCCCAGATCTGTCTTCAATCTTATCCGAAGAGGCGTCCAGAGGTTCACTACTTTTTCGCTTTTGCTCGGGGAACGATTTAAATTTCACGAAGATGAGTCAAATTGAAACACTAGGAAGCTTTTGCTTCTTGTTTGGCGCCACATTCGGGACAGAATTTGGCTTCTTTCGGTACGTGAGCGGAGCACTGGGTGCAAGAGTTTTCGCCCGGCTTTTTCCTGGGCTTGGCTTCTTCCTCGTTGGGATCAACGAAACCTTTTTCGTTCCATTTGTCGATCTCTCGGATCATGCGCCACGCGCGGGAAAAGCCAACGTATTCCTTGGGCTCAAAGGATAAGAAAACGGTCCCGTCGGCTTTTGGCTGACGTTTCGACATAACCCCTTTTTGCTCCATGCGCTCAAAGTGGGTGTTTTTAAGATCGATGCCCAGATCATTTTTTACAAACTCAATGGCCCCGCTGAGCTCAATCGAAACCGCTCCGAAACGATCCAGAGTCAAAGTCTCGGAAAGCTTAATAAGGGATGACAGTAAGGGAGCGACCGATTCGTCGTATCGCAGTAAATCCGTGCGTCCATTTTTGAAATAAAAATACTGCCAGAACTCGAAAAAATTCTCGACGCCCAGCAAGTCATGAACGTGAACTTCGATGATCTCGTCCGGTCCATCTGGGCTCTCCGGTGGTTTTCCCATTACCAAGTGGGCCATCTTCAATTTTACAAGAACCAAGAGGGCCTGTTCGAGCTTTCGGGGAGAGCAACCAAAGACCCTTTGCGAGTACTGTTTGCAAAGTCCCCAAGCGATCGTCGCTTTGTTCGAATTTTTCTCATCTTTTTTTCCCTTATGATTCAGGGTGTGAAAGATCGCGCCGAAAAGTTGCGCCACAATATCATCCGAGCACGGGGTGCCATCTTTTTCGGTCTTCGAGGTTCGAACCTCGTTCAAAGAGGTTCGGATTCGCTCGGCCAGCGATTTGACGACCATTTTCATAAAGGGATTGGCCGCTTCCACGATCGACTTCCAGTTGTCGAGGGGGATCTCCATCACGTGACATTCGTTGGTCGCAACCGCCGCGACATTGGTGGAACCGTTACCGGCCAAAGCCTGCTCTCCGAAAACGTTGTTTGGTCCAATCTGGGTGATGTCGGTCAATTTCTTATTTTTCTGCAGGCAAATATTCACGCCGCCTTTTTGCAAAAAGAAAAGGCTCGCGAGCTTGTCGCCTTCTTTAAAAATCGTTTCGCCTTTTTTATACACTCGGACGTTCGACATAACGGTTCCTTACAAAGATGAGTCTATTCCGGGATCTATTCCAATGTTTGCTCCAGCCGGTGGACGCAGGCCCTTCTTTTTAATTTTTTCGACCAAAGTGGTCCGGTTCAATCTCAGAAGAAGGGCGGCTTGGTTGCGGTTCCAACCGGTTTTCTCGAGCGCACGCAAGATCAATTGATTTTCGAATTGATCGACCGCGGAATTGAAATCCAGACCCTCGACCTGAACGTCTTGGATTTCGTTTCGAACAACGGCGGCTGCCGGTGCGCGGTACTTCGAGGGCAGATCGTTAATTTCGATAATTCCGGAACCTTTGATGATGGTCAGCCGCTCCACCAAATTTTCGAGTTCGCGAATGTTGCCGGGCCACGGGTAATTGCTCAGGCAGGCCAAAGACTCTTGGGAAAAACCCGCAATGGTGCGGCCTTTGGAGCGGTTAAAAATATGCGAAAAGTGGGAGACTAGCAGGGGGATGTCCGCCACGCGTTCCCGCAAAGCCGGAACCGAAACTGGGATGACATTCAAACGATAGAATAGATCTTCACGGAAACGTCCGCCGTCGACTTCGGACTCAAGATTTTTGTTGGTGGCCGCAATCACCCGCACGTTGACTTGAATAGACTTTGTTCCGCCGACGGGCTCAAAGCTTTTTTCTTGGAGCACACGCAGGAGTTTCACTTGGAGAGCGGGATCCATGTCTCCGATTTCATCCAGGAACAAAGTCCCGCCATCGGCCATTTCGAATCGACCAATGCGGTTATTGATTGCGCCAGTAAACGCGCCCTTGACGTGTCCAAAAAGTTCGCTCTCTAAAAGTTCTGCCGGAATCGCACCGCAATTGATTGCCACGAAGGGCTGTTGCGAGCGATCGGAATTTGTATGCAGGGATCTGGCGATCAATTCTTTCCCGGTTCCGGACTCTCCGCTGACTAAAACGGTAGAATCGGAATCGGCGACTCGGCCGACCAAATCAAGCACCGCGCGGATTCCCTCGGATTGGCCAATAATTTGATCAAACTGATATTTGCGATTCAGCTCGGAGCGAAGCTGCTGATTTTCCTTTCGAAGTTGACGGTGAGCCAAAGCTTTATCCGTCAGTGAAGTCAGTTCTTCGATTTGGAAAGGTTTGGTTAGAAAATGGAAGGCACCGCCCTGAGTGGCTTTGATGGCAAGTTCGATCGAACCATGTCCCGTCAAAATGATTACTTCACAATTGGGATGGACTTCTTTGATGGAAGCCATCAGCGTCATCCCGTCGCCGTCGGGCAAATTTAAATCGATGATTGCTAGATCAAGTGGTTGTTCCACGGGAGTGAAGACTTTGGCCTCTTCGATTCTACTTGCCGTGACAACTTGAAAACCCTTCCGATCGAAGATCCGAAATAGAGCCGTTCGGAGGGACGCTTCATCATCAACAACAAGTACGCGTGCAGCCTTCATCAATTCACCTTCCTGGTAAATATCTCCTTTGATGATAGCGGTTTTCCGGCGGTTGTGTCAAAAAACCGGCGACAAAATTCCGACTTCAGGCCCTATTACTGATCTAGTTTTTTTGTGGAGCTAGGTCTTGCGAGTCTGTCGGATTTTCAATAAGTTTTGGAATTAAAATTTTAACCGTTCTAAGTCCTTTGCTTGGCTGGAAAATCTCTAACTCTGCTTGATGATCAATTAAGATTTGTTGGGCCAGCGGGATCGTTAGGCTGGGTGCCAATTCCTGGCCTGGACCGTTGTCTAAAATCTGTACTTCGTACCAACTCTCGACATCGTGAACGATGATTTCTATTAAGGCCGAAGATTTGGTCGAAAGACTTTTAACCGATTCCAGGGCATTTTGCAGAACGTTCGTGAAAGCTTGTGAGAGCAAGTTGGCATTGCCTTGAATTTTCAAAGGAATATTTGGAATACGGCTGCGGACCTGAATGCCCTGGGAACGTGTTTGCAGCTCGACCAGGGCCAAGGCTGTGCTCAACGGCTCTCGCAAATCGACAATGGCCTGATTTTCAGAAAGTGGGCTGCGGGTAAAGCCCAGCAAATTTTGAACGATGTCCCGGCAACGCAAAACTCCGGCCTCCATCTCTATTATATCTGGTTTTATAGGATCACCGTCTTTGAGATCCATTTTCATCATTTGCACGAACGAAAGAATACCTCCCAAAGGATTGTTCAGTTCGTGGGCTATACTTGAACCGATGATTCCCAGCTCCGCAAGTTTGGCGGCTTGGACGAGCCGGGCTTCCAGACGCAGCTTAAGAGTGATGTTTTGATATTGATTGAGATAGATTTTTTGATCGGCCTCGAGTCCCAAGTGCAAAGACTGGCTCGAAACTTCCCACGTTTCCGTCTTAGGTTTATTAAAATCCACGCGAAAGCTCTTTCCCAAGTGGCAATGGGGACAAGGGGATTCCCGATCAAACAAAAGAGCGTAGCATTTTTTTGAGGGCTTTGTTTTTTCGGGAATCTTTGAAAGAAAGGCCGAATTGGTCTGTATCACGTCGTAGGCTGAGCTAATCAAAGCGATGGGATTATGAACAGCATTGAAAGTCGCTTGCCACTGCTCTCGCAACGTGCGTGTGATTTCGAGCTGGTTCAAACGCCTTATGGCTAGCGAAATGGCCTCAGAAATTTTTTGCAGGAATTCTTTTTCATCCGCCGAATAAGGCAGTTGATGATCCCGAAAAAATACGGCGAAACCAATCAGAACGTCTTGATCTTGGAACAGGCGCACGCGATGAGTGGCAAAGATTTCCGTTCCCTTGGGGGGTTGTGCCATCGAGCTTTGTTGATGCAAAAGCAATCGCACCTGAACCAAATTCAAAGTCTCTTGCAAAACTTGGGTCAGATTTTCTTCCATTTGCCCGATGGTCGAGGACTCGTGAATAATCTCGGTGGCTCGGCGCAAAGTCTGCCAGCGAAACTGGGCAATTAAATTTTTACGTCGACTTTCTTCCAGATACTTTTGACGTTTCTGAACCCGATCTTCCAACTCCTGCGAAAGATTTTTAAGTTTATCGAATTGATCCCGCACCAGAATCTGCAATTGCTCATTTTGGTGAATCCATTGGGAGCGCTCCACGGCCTCGAAAATAGCCCATTCGACTTCTGGCTCTTCGATATTTTCAAAAATACGAAAAACCGGATAAGATCGATGCACCCGAAAGTGAGCCTCGAATTCTTTGGGATCTTCGACAATAAGAATTAACTGGGTTCCGGAATTTTTACTTCGGATCTGACTCCACAGCGGCGCAAAGCGATTGTCTAAAACCTGACGAAGCGAAGCGACGATAACATCGGCTTCGATCTCGTCTTGAGTCTCGAGCGGAATGGTGCTGATGTCCAAATGGGACAAAGACTTTGGTACCCGATAAAAACTGATAACCGAATGACTTAAAGTCGACATTTTCTAACCAGCTCAAAATGATTCGTAACGGTAAAATCCGGATAATCTTCCGCGCGCAGGGCTCGTTCTTCTTGATGTTCGCCGTAATCAAACAAGCACGTGTTGAGCCCTTCGATTTTTGCCATGCGAATGTCGCTCGTGCGGCGATTGCCAATGCTCATAATCACGTTGGGATTATCAAACTTCTGGGCGATTTTTTTAAAATACTCGGCCTTGGTTTCGCCGCTTTCGGGACTGGCCACAAATACAGCTTCGAAAAATTTCGCAATCTGTAGGCTTTCAATTTTGCGGTGCTGAATTTCGGGTTGACCAAACGTTAACAAAAAGAGCGCGTACTTGGTTTTTAGATATTTTAAATTTTCCAGGGCCCCGGGCATTAAGGGCAATGGCTTAATCAGTCTCTCAAGAAACTTTGGGCTGTGGGCTATGGGGATTAAGAGCTCGGAAGTATCTAGGAGAGTGTCATCTAAATCGAAGACCAGAGCTTTGAGCATGGGAAAAGGTTAGCTTACCTTGTGACTTTTTGACATCTCAATCCATTTCAACGCTAGGAAGAAAAACGTGCAAAACTGATCTGCCCATGGAACCATGGGGCCATGAAGAATCCTTGGACGGTGATCATTTTGGCGGCGGGTCGGGGCACGCGCATGAATTCCGGGCTGCCCAAAGTTCTGCATCCTGTTGCGGGAAAACCCATGATCAGTCACATCATTGGAGCTTGCCATAAGGCGGGTTTGACTGACATTCGGCTGGTCGCAGGATTTGGATTGAACCTGGTGAAAACGGTCGTCGAACCCTTGGGCGTTCAGATCTACACTCAAGCGGAACAAAAAGGCACGGCCGACGCCGTTCGTGCTGCCCATCCCGATTCGTTGGATGGAAACGTTATTATCTTGAACGGGGATCACCCGCTGATTCAGGCTGAAGACCTGATTCAGTTTCAGAAAGAATTTACCGAGACCAAGGCGGACTTGTTATTGGTCACGACCAAATTAAAAGATCCAAAAACATTCGGGCGCATCGTTCGTCAAAGTGGAAAAATAAAAGCGGTGGTCGAAGCCAAAGATGCCTCGAGCGATACTTTAAAAATTAATGAAATCAATACAGGAATTTACCTGGTTAAAGCGGACCTGCTCAAAGACGAACTTCCCCATATTGAGAGCCACAATTCGCAGAGCGAATATTATTTAACTGATCTTCTGTCGATTGCGATCGAATCTCAAAATAAAGTCGATACCATTCAGGGACTTCCGCGCGTTGCTTTTGGCGTCAATACCCAAAAGGAACTGGCCAAAGCCACCCGGTGGCATTTCAGAAATAAAGCCCGGGACCTGATGGATGCGGGAGTTATAATTATTGATCCTAAAAATACCTACATCGAACCCTCGGTGACGGTGGGTGCGGGTTCGGTAATTTATCCCAACGTCATGATTCGAGGGGCTTCGTCTTTAGGAGCATTTTGTGCGGTCGAACCGGGATGCTATATCGTCGATTCACAAATCGCAGACAGCGTGCAGATCCGGAGCGGCAGTTATCTGGAGCAAGTCAAAGTTTCCTCGAAAGCAAGCCTGGGGCCCTATGCACGGCTGAGACCCGAAACCGAAATCGGAGAGGGGGCTCACGTCGGAAATTTTGTTGAAATGAAAAAGGT
>JAYUPS010000319.1:0-2663 GCA_043759945.1 Bdellovibrio sp. | reverse complement strand
AACTGTGCAAACCGGGAGCATCGTTGGGACCCGCACCGATCACCGCCGAGAAAGCCCCTTTGCTGCCGGCCATGTTGATCGTGATGTCTTCTTGCCAGACGGCGCAGTTGTCGGGAGATTTAATTACAAAGCGGAAAGTCGTGTTGGCTTCGAGTGGTTTTCCATCCGGAGTTAAAATTCGTCCCTGGTAGGTAATCGGACTAACGTTCGCCGCAAATGCCGTTACCGAAAAAGTCGATGCAAACATCAACGCCACTGTAAACATGAAATGTATGGAAAATCGGGGCGTTGGCATCACCCCGCTTATCGGCTAACTTGCAGTCACCCTTGATCATTTTTAGAGTGCAAACCACTGATTTCACAAAGTCTCAAAACAGGAAAATCGGACGCACTGAAACGAGACACCAAGCCACTAAATCGAACTAAAAAATGTATCGACGGTAAGCAACACTTGAAATTACGCCCATTCCAGCCATCGTGGTCAGCATCGAAGAGCCCCCATACGACAAAAGCGGCAAAGGCACGCCCACAATTGGGAGCAGGCCAATGACCATCCCGATATTAATAAACATGTGCCAAAACATGTAACTCAAAACTCCAACGCACAAAAGAGTTCCAAATTTATCCCGGGCCGTCGCGGCAATGCGCAGACCCAGACCAAACAAAAGCAGGAACAAAATCAAAGTCAGCATGCTTCCGACAAAACCGAACTCTTCACTCAAGACGCTAAAAATAAAATCTGTGTGACGTTCCGGTAAAAATTCAAGCTGTGACTGGGTGCCTTGCCGAAAACCTTTGCCGACCCATTTTCCGGAACCCACCGCGATTTTAGATTGGATGCTGTTGTATCCGGTTCCGCGCGGGTCATTTCCGGGGTTTAAAAAATTAGTAATTCGCGCTTTTTGATAGTCCCGCAGTCCGTAATTCCAAGCGACCGGAAGAGCGAACATGAGTAAGATCGCCATGCCCACCAAAATCCATCGACGAACTTGCATGAATAAAATAATTGAACCACTGATCGCGCCAATCATCATCGCCGTCCCCAGATCGGGTTGTTCGACAACCAAAGCAAAAGGGATCGCAAATAAAATCAAGGGCCCGGCCAGTTCTTTAAAACCCATGCCATTGTGTTCGATCGACCGGTTCGCGAATACTTTCGAAAGAACGATGATCATCACGAGCTTCATCGTTTCCGAGGGCTGGTACCGAAAAAGTCCCAGATCAATCCAGCGCTGGGCACCCAAAGCGACTTTCCCAAAAAAGGTCACGTACAAAATGGCGCCCAGGTTCAAAGCATAAAGCAGGTAAGCTATCCGGGTGACGACCTGGTAGTCGACAAAGGTAATGATGAAAAAAACACTCCAGCCAATCATCAGCCACAAGATTTGTGAAATAAAAAGCGACTCGACTTCCTGGCTCAAGGGACCGTGGGTGGCGCTAAATAAATTAAAAAGCCCGATGATGTTCAAACACAAAATCAAAACCGCAAAGGGCCAATCTATTTTTTTTAGCAGTCCGCGTTCTTGCATCTGCAATGTTAAATTCATTCATCACCTTCAACGGAGGGAACCGGAAGCGTCACAGGAATAATATTAGCAGCTGGGACTTGCGGAGTTGGTTTTCGGGAAGCCAGTTTCCGCAAACCCTCTTCTATTTTCTCGGGATGATATTTTCTAAAATAGGCTTCCATGACCGCTTTGACGAGCGGGCCCGCTCCCGTGGCGCCCCCGCAGGAATGCAGGGCTAATGCTGCGACCGTGATCTCGGGATTGTCGGCGGGCGCAAATCCGACAAACCAACCGTGATGGCGTTGGTGGATGGGTTTGTACTGACATTTGGCGTAGATTTCCGAGGCCGAAGCCCCCATGACCTGCGCAGTTCCGGTTTTTCCCGCAATTTCAATTCCGGGAATTTTTAAAGCCCGCCCGGTGCCTCGGTCGCCCTGGACGACGCGACGAAGACCCTCTTTGACGATTTTAAAATTGGCCCGATCAATGCTGACGCCGGTAACTTGGGTTTGGGTCAGATCGCGCAGGATCTCAGGGTTATTTTCTTTGATCGTGGCTCCACTGACGTCCACAATTTTTTTGATCACAAAAGGTTTCACCACTTTTCCTTCTAGGCCTATGGTGTTGTAACCCACCGCCAACTGAATCGGCGAGGTTTCAACAAACCCCTGTCCGATGGCGTTGGATAAATTTTCACCCGGCTGCCACTCTTCGCGCATTGTTTGTAATTTCCAAGCGGAATTGGGCATCATGCCTTGGACCTCGCGCGGAATTTCAACGCCGGTGCGCGCGCCCAAACCCATGGGAGAAATGTAATTGTACATGCGATCAATGCCGAGCGCGATTCCCATTTTGTAAAAGAAAATGTTCGACGAGCGCTCGAGCGCCTCATAGACATTGATGTTTCCGTGACCCTCGCGGTGGGAATCATGGTATTCGCGACGACCGAAGCGCATCGATCCCGGGCAGTACAACTGCGTGGTGGGCGTGATGACTTTTTCCTGCAGGGCCGCGAGCGCGACAAAGGGCTTAAAAGTCGAACCCGGCGGGTAGTGATCTTGTGTGACTTTGTTTCGCAAGGGTTTGAAGGGATCATTGATAAGTTTATTCCAGACATTCGCGGTCAGGATGCGCGAAAAAGAATTTGGATCAAAA
>JAYUPS010000318.1:0-2663 GCA_043759945.1 Bdellovibrio sp. | reverse complement strand
GTCTTGGGCGTAGATATTGAAAACGAACGATTCTCTTTGGGCGTGAAACAGCTCGAGGGAGATCCTTGGTCTAATATCGAAGGTAAATACGGCGTTGGCACTCAGCACGAAGTTAAAATCACAAAGATTGCCGATTTTGGAGTCTTTGTTGAGCTGGAAGCAGACATCGAAGGACTTATCCACATTTCTGAGCTCTCTACCGAACGTGTGAACAACCCGGCCGATGTCGTCAAAGTTGACGACAAAGTAAAAGCCGAAGTTATCAGCGTCGACAAAGATGCTCGAAAAATTGGCTTATCTGCGAAGCTCGTTAAACTTCGTGAGTCGAATGCCGAGGTCGATGATTATGTGAAAAAAGCCACTCCAGCGACGTCCAAAACGAGCTTGGGTGACCTTTTTGCAGATCAGCTCAAGAGCGCAACGAAGAAAGACTAGCACTCTCTGCGCTAGCCTGCAGAAAGACTGGTTTTTCTTAATAATCCCGCTACACTTTGAAGCCTCGGCCCTTAACGGACCGGGGCTTTCTTGTATGGAGACTCGATGAAAAAAAATCCGTGGATGGTCTTGTTAGTTTTGTTTGTTGTCTTTGGCACTTTGTGGGGGATTCTTTTTGCAACCAGCGCGACTAAAATGTTTCGGGGTGGTAGCAGCGGATCACTGAACATGATTGGTAAGCCAATGATTCTTCGTTTGGAGCTCAACGGAATGATCATCGACGGTAAAAAAATTCTAAAGCCTTTGATTAAGTATCGTGAAGACAAAAGTATAAAAGCGATCGTCGTGGAAGTGAATTCTCCGGGCGGCGTGGTCGGACCCAGCCAAGAAATTTACGAAGAACTGAAATACGTGCGCGACGTTTTAAAGAAACCAGTTGTGATCGTTTCGAACGGCCTGATGGCTTCGGGAGCCTATTATGCCGCGGCTGCTGGAAGCAAAATCGTGGTTCAGCCCGGAACTTTGGTGGGTTCGATCGGCGTGATCATGCAGTTCACCAATCTGGAAAAATTGTACGATTGGGCAAAAGTCAGTCGGTACTCGATCACAACGGGAAAATACAAAGACTCTGGCTCTGAATATCGTCCGATGCGCGACGACGAGCGGGCCGTCTTTCAAAATTTGATCGACGATGTGTGGGAGCAATTTATCGAAGCGGTCGCTGCGGGCCGGAATATGGATCCTGCCAAAGCCAAAGAATTTGCGGACGGCCGGGTTTGGACCGGGCGCCAAGCCAAGGAACTGGGCTTGGTCGATGAGTTGGGAACCGTGGAAAGCGCTTATGTCTTGGCCGCAGAATTAGCCGGCCTCAAAAAAGATGGCTATGATGTTTACGATGCGCCCAAGCCGGCTCCCAACTGGATTGAATATTTTATGTCCGGGGGCGAGGACGAAGAAGAATCCACTTCGTGGGACGGAGCCGTTGCCGGAAAATCTTTGGACCGAGCGGTCGACCGGGTTTTCGAAAATCTTTTTAAAACAAAATTGGCCAATCGCCCGCTCTTCTTGATGCCGGGAGCTCTTTAAGGCTTGGCAAAATCGAAAACCAAACCCGCAGCAAAAAAAACAGCCAAGAAAAAGACTCGAGCTTCTTTGGAAAACTCCATTAATTTGGCGGGGGAGCGCTGGCCAATGGAGCGCGATGTTTTGTTTCGGCCCGATCGTCTGAAGTACGTGCGGAAACTTATTCATGCCGAGGGCTGCGTTTTTTGCAAAGCCGCCAAGTCAGAAATCGAATTTGAAACTTTGTGCGTGAAGAAGACCAAACATTCGATGATTGTGATCAACAAGTTCCCTTACAACTCAGGTCACTTGTTGATTCTTCCGCTGAAACACATTGCCGATTTTCATGAGCTTTCTGGAGTTGAATATGTGGACCTGATGGAGCTCGTGCGCACGGCGGCTCAAGCTCAGAAAGATCTCTACCAGCCCGGGGGACTAAACTTTGGTCTGAACCAGGGGGCCGTTGCCGGAGCTGGCATTCCAGGGCATTTGCATTACCATCTTGTGCCACGTTGGAGTGGGGATTTGAATTTCTTCCCTTTGGTCGCAGAAACCAAAGTTGTGATCGAAAGCCTTGAGACGACCTTCGACCGTTTGGTAGCCTATTTTATGAAGAAGGCTTAACTAATGAACACCCAAAGAAGCATGCAGATTCCCCCACTTTCCAAAACGCTAAAAATCCTGATCGGGTTGAATGTATTCATTTGGTTGATCATTCAGATTTTGGCCGAGGGCTATGGCGGGATTTATTTTACGCGCTATTTTGCACTTTTTCCGGGAAAAGTTTTGCTCGAGGGTGCCGTCTGGCAACTGTTGAGCTACATGTTTTTGCACTCACTCAATGTCTCGCACGTTGTTTTTAACATGCTTATGCTCTGGTTTATCGGCAGTGAGCTCGAAGCCCGATGGGGTTCGCGTTTTTTCTTGGCGTTTTATTTGCTGACGGGCGTTGGTGCGGGAGTTATTTACTGCGCCGGGATCGGGGCTTATGCCTCTGCGACCGGTAACCATCAGGGCTTGGTCATCCCGGTGGTGGGTGCCTCGGGCGCAATTTTCGGATTGCTCCTGGCTTATGGGATCTTGTTCGGCGAACGCATCATCCATTTCATGATGATTTTCCCAATGAAAGCAAAGATCTTCGTTTTGATCCTGGGAGGCATCGAGGC
>JAYUPS010000317.1:0-2665 GCA_043759945.1 Bdellovibrio sp. | reverse complement strand
GATTGGCCGAGATCCGTTCACAGCATTGCGTAAGCTTCCACAAGAAGGGCATTGGATCGTCATGATTGAAGGGAATCGCAAATTGTCTGCCAGGATTTAGAAAACAGAATGCGATTCTAAAACACCACGCAAAGGGGCCAGTTTCTAATTTACATAAACTATTTAATCGTAAAGTAGCTATTTAATTGTGAAAAAACTCAAGAGCACGAAATCAGTCTCTTCATTTTCGTCTCGGTAGTAGCCGATCCCTTTGCGCGCCCGCAAATTGAACTCGTTCTGCACCAGCGCTAAAAAACGCACGCGACGACCGACGTGAATCCAAGAACCAAAGCCGGATTTAAAATAGTCTTCGTTTAAGCGGGCGCGATCGCCGCCCGGATCAGCCTGATAAAACTCGTGCCGGTATCCCACCGAGGCCACCGGAGCAAAAACGCGGTTAATATCGTACATCAATTCAAAGTAATGATCCCACTCGCCCAAACGGTTGTTGTTTTCGAATCGGCCATTTTTGGTCGAGCTTCGCGAGTTTACAATGAGCTCGGGCTTCAAATTATAGATGAGCGACAAGCGTGGCGATAAAACTTGGGTCACCCGGTACCACCCGCTGAACTTCGAGTAGATCTTTTTTTGCAAAGAGGCTTCGCTGGTCGGGTAATCCCAGTAAGTCGATCCCCCGAGCGTGGTAAAATCACCGAGCCGAGCCATTTCGTAGTCGCTGTAGACCAACCGCAAATCGCCGGTGCGGGCCTGATTTGGCAAAGTTTTTCTATCGGAGGTGCGACCATAGCTGTCGATCAAAAATACCGGACGAATTGCAAAGCGTTGGGTGGAACTGAATTTGTAATTAAATGAGGGATAAAAATAAGTGAAGACGCTGGCTTCCCCTTTGTTCACCATCCCCCGTGGAACCGCCGTCAGAGCGAAAGCGCTTAAACCAAAATTCCCGACCGCGCCACCACCCGAATCCACTTCGTTGCGCGCGGCTTTGTCATCCAAAGGCGAAGGGCTCGCGGCATCAACCGTCGATCTTGTTGTACTTTCCTGCGCAAGCGAACTAAACCCGAAAAGATTGGTGAAAAGAAATGCGGAAAAGACGGATGAAAAGGCATAAAAAAAGACGGAACAAAAAATGTTAGTAAAAAGCGGTGCAAAGATTGCTAGATGACGGCAAAGCTGGAATGGCATTGAATTCCTCCGGCCACTAACTAGCCACCAACCCCGGGGTGGAGCAAGGACAAATCAAGATGAAAACACAAATCAGAAAATGGGCTCCCCGAGTCCTGCTTTTGCTGCTGGGCTTTAAGTTGATCCATTGTGCCCATAAAGAAATTAACCAGGGTTGGGACTCAAGCATGCCCGCCCCGTGGACGCTTCCCCGAGATAAAAACCAATTTTCGTTCATGGCTTACAACGTGGAGAACTTATTCGACACGGAACACGACCCGGGCAAAGAAGATTACACGTACCTGCCCCTGAGTTTAAAAAAATCCCAGGAAGTTCAAGACTATTGCACCCGTCAGAACTCCAGTTTCCGCCGCAAAGATTGCGTTTTCACGGATTGGACCGAGGACGTCTTGAGCGTCAAAATGAAATCCATTGCCGACGTGATTTTCCAGGTCCGCGGCCAGGGTCCCGATATTCTATTTTTGGAAGAGGTTGAAAACCTGCGAGTTTTAAAACGCTTGAATAAAGAGCACTTGAAACAAGCGGGCTACATTACCGAAGTGCTCATCGAAGGGGATGATTCCCGCGGGATCGACGTCGGATTGCTTTCCCGGTTTCCGGTGGTCGGAAAGCCGGAACTTCACAGGTACCGCGATAAAACCCGGGGTATTTTGGAGGTCAAATTAAAGCTACCTAATGGAGACGTTGTGACCACCCTGGGCGTCCATTTCCCGTCCCAAGGAAATCCAGTCGCGGATCGCGTTCTGGCCATGGAAAAATTGCGATCTGTAATTACCCGAGACGGTCCCCGAGCCCTGGTCATCATGGGCGGGGATGCGAACATCACAACCGAAGAAAACCGCCGCCACAAACTGCTCGAAACCATCGAGCCGTTTGGAATTATCAGCCACCGCTTTGGTTGCGGAAAATGTTTGGGCACGCACAACTATCAGGGGCGCTGGGACTACCTGGATTGGATTTTTGTATCCAACGAATTGGCCAAGGGGCCAAAGTACGCGGTGATTAAAGATTCGATTTCAACACCCAACCGGGGCCCGGGCCAAATGCAGTCCAACGGACTGCCCCTGCGCTTTGATATCGATTCAAAGACCGGAATCTCGGACCATCTGCCAATTTACACCGAGATTGGCTTCAACTAAAAAATAAAATCTCGCAGGGAATTCCGCCGTTAATTACTCGGAATTCTCGCGTGGGTTTGAAGGGTGCGTTTTCTAAAAACGGATCTTTCAAATCTTTGGGGATCCAAACCGCAAGTTTGGCGACGTTGATTCTTTTCTTCCACTCCCAAAAATCATTCATCCACTCAAGGCCCTCCAGGCGACGTCCGTAGGGGGGATTGGTCACCACCCAAACTTCAGAATTATCAGAAATTTCCAGGGAAGCGCGCGTGCGGTTTTTAAAATTTCCGACCAGAAAGGGAATGTTGAGTTCGGCATTGATCTCCTGCATCTGGGGATCGATATCTAGAGCCCTTAAAGTC
>JAYUPS010000316.1:0-2666 GCA_043759945.1 Bdellovibrio sp. | reverse complement strand
AGAACACGCCGCCGCCGACCACCGAAGAAATGCCGACCTCCGCGACTCCTCCGGCAGAAGTTCCACCAACAGAGTCCGTTCCGGCTCAAGAGATGCCTGCTGCTCCGACCCCCGCGAAGTAATTCTTGCCTGGGATTCAGCCGAGGTTTCTAATAGAGGGCTAGAGAACATCTCAGCCATTCCAAGGAGCTATCGTGGAAAACCTCGGCGAATTTTATGGATACTGCAGTGATTGCTGGGCCTTCTGGCCCGTGAGTCTTTTAACCATTCTGATTGTTGGTTACCTGGGAAGCCCTTTGTTTGTATGGGCTCTCCTGATCCAGGGACTTATGTTTTTAGCCGGGGCCTCTATCGAGGTCATGCTGGCGATCGGAATTCTGTTTCTAATTTTTTTAGTGCCGCCGATTCGTCGCATTTTAGTGACGAAGCTCTTAATGAAAATCATGGCTCCGATCATGCCAAAAATTTCGGACACGGAACGCACCGCTTTGGACGCCGGAGTGGTTTGGATCGAAGCTGATCTCTTTTCGGGAAAACCGGATTTCAATAAAATTCTAAAAGAACCCTACCCTCAGTTGACCGCCGAAGAGCGGGCTTTCATTGACGGGCCTTGCGAAAAATTGTGCTCCATGATCGATACCTGGAAGATCTGGAAATCGCGAGAGATCGAGCAAGATATTTGGGATTACTTAAAAAAGGAAAAATTCTTGGGAATGATTATTCCCAAGTCTTACGGGGGTCTTGAGTTTTCGGCGCTCGCTCATTCCGAAGTGATTATGAAGCTAGCAAGCCGGTCCATACCAGTTTGCGTGACGGTGATGGTCCCGAATTCACTGGGTCCCGCGGAGCTTTTGATTCATTACGGAACTGATGAGCAGAAGAAAAAATATTTGCCCAAACTTGCGATCGGGCAAGAGATGCCTTGTTTTGGTTTGACCGAGCCCGGTGCGGGATCGGATGCGGGGGCCATCACTTCGAGTGCCGAGCTGTTTAAGGGTGAAGACGGCAAAATCTACATGAAGCTCAATTGGAACAAGCGATGGATTACTTTGGCTGCGATCAGCACGGTAATCGGGCTTGCGTTTCGTTTGCGAGACCCAAAAAATCTTTTGGGCAAAGGCGAAGATTTGGGAATCACCGTGGCCTTGATTCCGGCTCATTTAAAAGGGGTGGTCGTCGGAAAAAGACACGATCCTTTGAGTATCCCGTTTTACAACTGCCCGACTCAAGGGGTGGATGTCGTTATTGATGCCGCCGAGGCCATCATCGGGGGCCTGGACAATGTCGGTAAGGGTTGGGGTCTATTGATGGAATGTCTGGCTGCAGGTCGTGGGATTTCATTGCCCTCGCAGTCGGCTGGTGGAGCCAAACTTATTTCACGCGCCGTTTCCGCTCATGCGGTCGTTCGCCAGCAATTTGGAGTCAGCATCGGGCAATTTGAAGGGGTTGAAGAACCCTTGGCCCGAATCGGGGGGATTACTTACGCGCTTGAAGCCATGCGCCGCTTTACCGTGGGAGCTTTGGACAAGGGGATCAAGCCGCCGGTGATCACAGCCATCGCAAAATATTACTCGACTGAACTCGGTCGTAAAACGATCATCGACGGAATGGACATTGTGGGCGGGGCGGCTATCTCGCTTGGCAAACGAAATTTGCTCGCCGAGATTTACACGGCCACACCGATTGGAATTACGGTTGAAGGGGCTAACATTCTGACCCGGACACTGATCATATTTGGTCAGGGCGCTCTACGCGCTCATCCCTATGCTTACCGCGAAGTGAAATCAATTGAAGAAAATGATCTCAAAACATTCGATTGGGCTTTTTGGTCGCACGTGGGTCATATCGTTCGAAACACGTGTCGGGCCATTTTATTGTCCGTGACCCGGGGCTACATCGTTGTGGGTCAGGGTCCAAAAGAACTTCGTGCTTACACGCGACGTTTGGTTTGGGCGTCGGCGAGCTTTGCGATTTTAGCAGACGTGGCCATGGGAACTTTGGGCGGATCTTTGAAGTTTCGGGAAAAAGTGACGGGTCGGTTCGCGGATATTTTGGCGTGGATGTATATTTCAACGGCTATCATTCGTCGATTCGAGGCCGAAGGTAAAAAGTCTGAAGACGCCGCGTACGCGAAGTACATGCTAAAAATGGCGCTCTACGAAATTCAGAATGCTTTTGATGGACTGTTCGACAACATGTACGGCGTTCAACAAAAGACTTTGGTCGGCAAATTAGTTTTTGGAACTTTTCATTTTCTGTTTAAAACGGTGCTTGGCGCCTGGTCGCGAACCAACTCTATGGGCTCGCAAGCTTCCGATCATCTGCAGCATGTGATCTGCCAAAGTATGATGACAGTGGGCGAAGTTCGAGATCGCTTGACCGAAGGAATCTATATTCCCAAAGACACAACCCAACAACTGGGCCGGCTTGAGAACGCGATGAAATTGGTGCACGCGTCGGCGGTGATCGAAAAGAAAATGGCCAAGGCCCGCAAATCCGGTCAGCTCCCGCGCCTGAAGGGCGCAGCTCTTCTGGAAAAAGCCAAAGAACTGAATGTGGTGTCACCGGAAGAATATGAATTGGTCAAGAAGGCCGCCGAAGCTCGTTGGGATGCCATTCAGGTCGATGACTTCACTGAAGAAGAGTATCTGAATCGGAAGTAGTCC
>JAYUPS010000315.1:0-6726 GCA_043759945.1 Bdellovibrio sp. | reverse complement strand
TTACGACCTTGGGGAAAGGCTTGTTGTTAGACAGGTGCTTCATGATGTCGCGCATTCCGTGGCTGACAATCAGGACGTGCTCCAAAGTCTCGGTGATCGACCAATAGCGAGAACTGTCCTCCAGGCCCCGCTGCGGAGGTACAAGAATTTTTTTCTCCAATTGGTCTGGTGACAAGCCCGACACTTTGGCGAGAATTTTTTTGCAAAATGAGACAAATTTTTTTTCGTCTTGGTCCCAATTTGAGTTTTTAGATACGAACCGGCCAAAATAATAACGAATAAAAACGCGTTGGAAAAAGGGAAGTCCGGCTCCGGGCGGTTGCAGCTTTGTTTGATCCATACTTTTAACTCTATGCAGATTTGCTAATTCTCACCATTATTATTTTTTGATGTTAATCCGGAAGAGCTTTTGGTATTCTATTTTTGCCATTCTTATGGCGCGAAAGGGGGTGGTTCTTGGTGTTAATTAGTGATAAGACCGAGGCGGAGGTGACCGTTTCTTAATTGGACTTGCCTAAAGCATTTCCGCTTAAGAACGATTACTTTCGCCACAAACCGAATCACCTTCGGTTGAAGGAAGTTCGGTTGAAGGAAGTAATAGTCACGTGGAGCAGGGAGTAATCCCTGCTCTTTTTATTTGTAGATTAAATTTGTAGATTAAGTTTGCAGCTCAGCAAGGTGGAGCAGTAAGACTAGCGCAATGATTCAACTCGTCCAGGGTATTCAAAAACTACGCAAATTCACGCTCAATTTGCAGCCGCCGTCGCTGCAAGAGCGCCAAGAAATCGTGGAAAAACTTCTGGTCCTTATGTCGGAAGCCAATACCGAAATCCCTATGAGATTATCCCAGGAAACTGGTCTGACAAAACAAGCCACCCAGCAGTGGGAAATCGATGGACTCGTCGAGCTCGCAAGAAAAACATCCCTGCCCTCCGCAGAGAATTACCCGGTGGGCGTCGTCGCGCTGATCTCACCAAAGATTTTTCCGATAAGAACCACACTCGAAAGATGGATTCCCAGTTTCCTGGCCGGCAATGCAACTCTGATTAAAATGTCTTCAAAAACTCCCGTGGCCGCTGAGATCCTGGGAAACTGGATGCGTCAGGCCGGAGTTCCCGAAGAATCCTATCAGATTTTAAATTCCGGTCGTGCAGAACTGGGTGACTTTCTGACCTCGCATCCGGCGATCCGCGCGTTTTCTTTTGTGGGATCACAAGGCATCGGTGAATCCCTGGTCGCCAAAGGTTTGTGGGGACGCCGGACCCAAATGTGGCTCGGGGGATTCACCACCAATTTAATTTTGGACTCCGAGGGATTGTCTGCCGCAATAGATAGCCTAACCCAACAGCTTAAAGAAAATATCTGGCAAACTCCGCTCTTTCCACAAAGATGGATCGTGCTCGACAGCATCGAAGTCGAAGCGGCTGCGGCTTTGGATAAAGCTTTACCCACGATCGTGCAACCCGAAATCTCTGAATTTTTTATTCACGCTGAGAGCGAAGAAGGAAAACCCAGGCAGGGTTGGCTTCATCATTTGCCTTTGTGTTCGGTGATTCAGCAGTCCGAGGTTCGCTTGCCCACCGTTTCGCTGAATGCTGTGCGGTACCCTTTTGATATGCAGAAGTGGGTGAACCACGCCAACACGGCCTACGCCGTTCAAATCTGGGGCACAGCCGACAAAGCGGCAAAGATCACTTCCAAGTTTGAGGTGGGAAGAATCACGATCAATCAGCCTTTAAATTTCCGGGACTCGATTTTGTTTGGCGCCAAGCAATCGATTTTTGGCACCGTCGACCTTAATCCTGGCGGTCTGTTCTTTTCAGAATGTCGAAGCGTCAAAACTTCGACGAACCCGACAAAAATTTGACGTCAATTAATCGTGTATTTGCGGGAGCGATTGCGGATTTGACATTGCGGGCAGTGGGCGACCTCGTGGATCTGGTTGTCTTCATTGGCCCCCATGTGCAGTTCCAGAACCGAATTGCACAGTGAGCAATGGTTTTGGAGCTTTACAAACTCGTGCTGCAAGTCGGTTTCAATTTTTTCGAAGTATTGAATCTTGTTCTCTGGATTCGCGCTCATGATGAATTCCCTCGTGGGGAATTCCATTGCAATTGTTGTTCACAGACTTTTGTCGTAAATAATAAAAATTAGACCCTAAGGCGGACCAAAAGTAAAATCTTTGAGTTCATCACATTGGGTGACCCGCACTCGCTGACCCTGAACCGGCAAATTTGTGCTGGCGCAAGAGCGCAAAACTCCGGGGAACGATTCATTGGGATCGTTTAAATTTAAGCGCGTGCTCCCGAAATAGGGAGCGTCGGGGCTAATCACCCACTCGACATGATATTTTTGCATATCATCCCAGCTCACCATGTCGTAGCTAAGAACAGAGACTTTGAGCGGGTCTTTGCATTTTGCGGGATCTTTGCGTCCGCAATCCGAGCGCTGTTGCACAAAATCGGGAGTCGGGAAGAATCCCTTTTCGACCTTGAGATTGTGAAAGCTTGTGCGCTTTTCTGCGGCTTGAGCTTGAATTTTTCCGAGTGAGCGAATCGGGTTGACCTCGGAAATGGAAATTCCTTTTTTTGCTCGGTCCATCATTTTGAATTGAGCCAAGGGTGAAAGATCCGAGGTGTTAACCACGGCCGCTTTTTTCTCCAGGCGTACGGAGCTGGTGTTGGTCGAAACTTTTTCTTGGCCGCCCTCGTATTCTCGAATTTCTTGCAGGTAAGTAAAAATCCACTGATTGTTGGCCGCATCGTCGACCTTGTCGGTCACAGTATAGGCCCAGCGTTTATCCAAATTGTAGGGGCGCCCCTCAAGGTAAGTTTCCGTGGTGAAGTAAGCATATTCCCCCTTCTGAATCGTGTAAGGGTCAGGAAGTTCCACTTGGCTGATGGCGGCCGCATAATCGGCCGAAGTAACTTCGGGCCCAAAATCCGGTTTCAGGTCTGGTTCTTTCATGCATCCCGCAGGGATCACAATCAAAGCGAGCAAGATCGTGCTTAAAACTTTTTTTCTTGTCATATTGAATCCCATCCCCAAAGCCAAAAGCGCAGTGGCAACAACCCACTCTTCACCCCAGAAATCGGCAATTTGTCGGTGATAGTCTCGCTCCAGGGTCCAAATAAAGTTT
The DNA here is from genome assembly GCA_043759945.1 of Bdellovibrio sp. Classification (GTDB taxonomy): domain Bacteria; phylum Bdellovibrionota; class Bdellovibrionia; order Bdellovibrionales; family Bdellovibrionaceae; genus JAYUPS01. Next base: position 3,587 of record JAYUPS010000315.1, on the reverse strand, counting down.
CGACAAATTCATCCGCGCTGAGTCCCGTAAAATCAATCGGTGCTCCGCCCAGGGCCAACTGGGCTTTCACTAATTTTTGAATCATCGAAGCCGGGTTTAAAATCTTGATCATTCCCAGAAAACCCGAATTGTGTTCTACTTCTTGCGCTAAAAGCTGAATGCGCAAATTGTTCGAATGTTTCGGAGTGATTAAAACGAAGCCTTTTTTCTTTTCGGTCATAATCCAATTAAAAAGTCCGAAGAGCGCCGACACGTTGCCGGCCCATTCATGGATGTAGTCGGTCAAATCAGAGCCTTTGCCCTCGACGGCAAAAGCTTCCAGAGTGCCCTGAGGTCCCCAGGCCGTGTAAATTTGTGCGTTGGGAATTTGTAGAAACTTGCGCAGCTCTTCGACCGTGCGGTGAGTGGTCACGGTGTGCTGTTGATAAAGACGTAACAAAGCCTCGGGCGCAATTTGAGGGCCTTTTTTAAACAGCAGTTTGGTGGCGGTAGTTACCAGAGGTTTTTCAATCACGTAACTTTCTTCGAACCCGGCCAGCTTGAAGCCCATTTTGTGATAAAAGTCCGGAATGCCACTCCAGAGCACCGCTAAGTCACAAGATTGGCGCAGACCCTCTTGCAGGCAAGATTCAATAATTTGGCGACTGTAGCCGTGACCCCGATACTTTTCGTCGGTCACGACGCTCCCGATGGCGGCCACTTTCAAAATCATGTGTGGTGTTTTTACCAACAATGGTTTTAAGACGGCATGGGACAGGATTTGTTCCCCATCTGAAATGATGCGCATATTGTGCAAGTTGGTTTTTGTTAAAGCCGTCGGATATTCTTTGGCGATGGACCAGGAAACATCGTTACGGAGCCTTTGATCTAAAAATTCGACAACCTGAGGAAATTCAATATCCGAGGGTGCGCGAGGACCATCCATAGTCTACTCCTTGTTACACGTCAGCGCTCTGCGCTCGACGGTTATTCGTCAGCGCTCCGCGCTCGACCGTTATTCGTCAGCGCTCTGCGCTCGACGATCATTCTTTTCAGTGTATCTGGTTTGACTCGGGCTAAAAATGCATTATATTTGACTCCCGACCTTCGGAGGATCTTGTGGCCGATATCACGCTCAAGTGGAAAGAAAATGCTGCTGGGAAAATCTTTGTAGACCAAAGTTGCATTGCTTGTGACGCCTGCGTGTTGGCGGCCCCGAATAATTTCAAAATGGATGAAAATGATGGCCACGCCTTTGTCGCAAAACAACCGGAAAGCCCAGACGAAGAAGCCGCGGTCAAAGAGGCCATGGACGGATGTCCAGTCGAAGCCATTGGCGACGGTGGCGGGTCTTAAACTCAAGTACCCTGATGCGCACTGTGCGCTCAACCATCGGAATCCCTTTGAGCTTTTGATCGCAACAATTTTGTCGGCCCAATGCACCGATGAGCGCGTGAACAAAGTCACCGTTGGACTTTTCAGCCATTTTCCCACCCCCGAGGCCATGTCCCAAGCCCCCGTCAAAAAAATTGAGCACTTGGTTCAGTCCACCGGATTTTTTCGCAACAAAGCAAAAAACATCCACAGCTGCAGTCAAGTTCTGGTTCAAAAACACGGCGGTCAAGTGCCACAGTCGATGGAGGATTTAATCAGTCTCGCCGGCGTTGGTCGAAAAACCGCAAACGTGGTTTTGGGAAATGCCTTTGGTCTAGCCACCGGCGTGGTGGTGGACACGCACGTCGGTCGATTGTCTTACCGTTTGGGGTGGACGAAATCCGAGAACCCAATTCGGATTGAACAAGATTTGATCAAGCTTTTTCCGGAATCTGAATGGATCTTATTGTCGCATTTGCTCATCTCCCTAGGTCGAGATACGTGCAAAGCACGAAACCCACGATGCAATGAGTGCTTCCTGTTTGACGGCTGTCCAAAGCGAGGGGTTAAATAGTCCTATGTTCGTAGCTTTTTTCGAGAGTGTAAAATACGTTGGACACTTGATCCCGGTCGCTTTTTTGCGAATCTTTTTAGGATATTTGTATTTCGGTTTTGCGCTTAAAAAATTCCAGGGTGATTTTTTAAGTCGTCCCCGGTTGGCTGCCGATCTGACCGAAGCCATGTCGACCCTTCAGTCTCCGATTTGGTATAAAAGTTGGGTCGAAAATTTCGTGATACCGCATTGGCAGCCCTTTGCATTTGCAATCGTGGGCATCGAGTTTGCCGTGGCCATTTCTTATTTGTTTGGCTACGTCGTTCGGCCGGTGGCCCTGCTGGCGACCATAATTTCTTTTAATCAACTGGCTTTTGCGATGCCGGGACAAGAACCCTTCTTCCGCACGTTGGTCGCCGTTCATTTTACCCTGGCTTGGGTGGGCGCGGGTCGATGTTTGGGCTTTGATTATTACTTCTTCAAGCGTCGTCGCGGATTGTGGTGGTGACATGAGACATTTTATCACCTTTGTCGCGATCATTTTTGCGGGTTTATTTCTGGCTTTGTTTTTTAAAGAAAAGCGAGATCCTTCGCGGGACGCTCGCCCCGTCGTCCGAATTTTTGGACCCAGTTCATTTATTTCCCAATGGGGTCCGGGTCCCTGGCTTAAGCAAGCCTTTGAGAAAACTTGCGACTGTCGCGTGGAATACGTCGACGGGGCCGATGCAACGATCTTATTTCAAAGATTAAAGTCCGAATCAAAAGCCGGAGCGGATTTGGTTGTGGGACTGGACCAATTTGATCTCGAGCAAGCCAGCTCGCTCTTCGAGTGGAAATCCATCAACACTCCGGGCGTTGAATTTGACGAACCCGTTAAGCCGGCATTGGCGAATGCGCCGTTTGTCCCTTACGACTGGGGAATCTTGGCCTTTGTTATGCGCCAATCGCAATTGGTTCAGCTTCCGCGTTCCGTTGAAGATTTACTTTCACCAACCTGGAAGGGTCAGATTTCGATGCAAGATCCTCGGACCAGTTCTCCGGGAATGCAGTTTTTATTTTGGCTCATCCAGCTTAAGGGTGAAGAAGGTGCTTTTGAATTTCTAAAAAATTTCAACAAGCAGGTGAAGGCCTACTCGGTCAGCTGGTCCTCGGCCTATGGTCTTTTTACCAAGGGCCAAGTGAAAACAGCTTTTAGCTATGTGACCTCGCCCATTTATCATTTGGTCGAGGAAAAAGATTCTGATGTCATCGCGGCAGAATTTCAAGAGGGTCACCCTTTGCAATTTGAGTTTATGGGTGTCCCCGCGCTTTGTAAGCAGTGCGAACTGGCCGAAAAATTTGCACAGTTGCTTTTGTCCAGCGAGGGACAAAAAATCATTATGGAAAAAAACTACATGTTCCCGGTGGTCAAGGCCGTCCAAGGGGGCACGCCTTTCGCAAACATCCCACCCTTGAAAGCTTTTGCCATTAACATTCCCAAGATGATCGAACGGGAAAGGATTTTGAAGCGATGGTCGGCTCTACGTCGACTGGAATAATTTCTCCCGGCATAAGAAAGACCTGGATCTTTCTTGGTCTTTTGTATTCAAGTCCGGTACTGATTTTACTGATCCATTTCTTGCTCCAAGGAATTTCAGTTGTCCCAACGAATTTTGATATCGACGAAGTTTTTTGGGCTACT
>JAYUPS010000314.1:0-20397 GCA_043759945.1 Bdellovibrio sp. | reverse complement strand
TTAAAGAAAAATTCTCGCACAGGTCTTTACGCCCGGCGATGGCGTCCGTTGAATTTTCGTTTTTCTTAATGCGGAGTTTTGCAACCGTTTTATATTCGCTCTTCCATTTTGTAGTCGCGTCTTCCACATTATCTGACTTACTTTTCATTTGAACTTTAAAGTCATAGCAGACCTCTTCAACCGCGTTGAACGTGTCGGTGATGTTTTTCTCTAAATTGCTGACACCCTCTTTTCCCGCCGGAAATTTTTCACCTCCCTTGGGGTCGCAAAGTACAATGCGAAATTTAATTGCTTGCTTGGGCCCTTTTTCGGGTCCTAAGCGATAGGAAACGGTGCTGAAGTAATTCAAACGCAAGGGATTCATCTCTGCTTTGGCCGTTGAAACCGAACTGAGCAGGGCCGCAAGTCTTGCGACTCCCAAGCGAAGAAAAAGTTGAAAATTTGTTTCGGTGCCGTCCGCAATCTTAGAATAGTTAAAATTATCTCGCGCCACAAAAGCTTCTGCCGCGACCATTAGCAGGTCCAAAGTCGGAATATGCTCTTCCGGATCAATCAACTTTTTTCCTTCGACGCCAAGAAGTTTCATTGCGAAACCACGAGTGTTTTGGTCTCCGTCTTTGCTGAAGGGATCTTGATCAGAGTTGGATATCCGAATCCATGTTTTATAGGTTTCATTTTTGGAAAACAAACCCACCCGAAGATTTTCGGCCAAATTTTGACTTTGAACTTCGAACTGGCCTTTTAGGCAAGAAAGAGCGCGCCCGTGGGCTCCACGAAAAGTTTGGGAACTGGAATGCTTTTCGCGAACTTGTTTTGAAAAGCTCAAAAATGTATTCGCCACATTGGTGATGTACTGTTTTTCTTTATTGAGGTCGTTGTCTTCGAAGGATTCGCCCAATTCCTGATCGAGGTCTTGAACAAAGAAGTTTTCGGGAATCTCCACGGAGCCGGGTTCGCGAACCATGGGCGGTTGGGTGGGCAGGAAGCCCCAATAGGCGAAGCCTCCGAATAAACATAGAAAAGCAAATCCTAAAACGTATTTCATTTGAGATCTCCCATTTAAAAAGCCTAACGGGGGATTTGTTTTCGAACAACTTTTTCCTCAGCTCAAAAATACACACTGACGCTGATAGAAATCTTTTCTATACGGCAATTGATTTTCGGTCCTTTATAAATTCAGGACCAAATAGCTTTCCGCCGACTCTAGGGTAAAGACCCTGGCCAATAAACTCTGCAAAGTATTCCATGGCCCAAGTCTATGCGGTTGGCACATTATCCGCAATATGAACCGGCCAAGGCACCGGCGGTGTCCTAGCTTTGGCTAAGGAAATCAAACACTTTCCTTATTTCAGGCTTGTTTAAAGTTTCGACAACGGAGACGACGATGAAGCGACAATTCGGACTCTTGGCAATTGGTTTTGGGTTCACTCTTAATGCGTTTGCGGCCATTCCGGCGGCCACGGTGACCGATACCCCCGTGGTCGCGATCGAATCTCCATCGGAGGCTGAAAAGTGCGTTGAATTGAAAGAGGAAATCAAAGATTTACGTGCGGCTCAGTCGACGCTAATGAAATCGCTAGTTCAAAAAAACGACACGTTGGCAGAGACGCTCGATATTTTTGCCAAAGACGTACTCGGGCAAAAAACGAGCAATAAAAAGACCAATTCAAAAAAATTAAAACAGGCGGCCAGTTCTTTCCGGTCCCATTCGATTCGTGAGCAAGGTTTGGTGGATCGTTTTGAGGCTCTGGCCCAAGACCTGTACGCGCGCATTGATAACTGTTTGGTAACTAAGACTGTGTCGGCCGCTAAATCGTCAGCGGAACCGAACTTAAGCCCAGTAACTTCCAGTCAGCAGTAATCCGATAACAAAGCATGTTTTTAGTACGAGTCTTAGGACTCGCGTGGATCTCCATTGTTTTTGCAATTCCCGAAGCGCATTCTTTCTGCGTTTCTAAGGCCGGAGCGCGTTTGCGTCGCTCTCCCACGGGACGTGCGGAAATCTCCTGGAGAGTTCCGAAATTTATGCCTTTGCAGTCCACCGGAAAAAGACAAGCCGGGTGGGTCGAAGTTCGAGATTTAGACAACCAAACACATTGGGCCCAGGAGAGCGATCTGACCGGACAGTGGAGCTGCGCGGTGGTACGAATTAAATCCACACGTCTTCGTTTGGGTCCCGGAAAACATTTTCAACCCTCTCCGATGGGTGTGATCGACAAGTATTCGACCTTCCTAGATTTGGGGGGAGAAGATGGTTGGACGCAGGTAGAAAATGATGATGGCGATAAGGCTTGGGCCAATCTGGATCACCTGTGGAAGCCAACTCGAAAGACCCGACTGAGTTTCGACCAATAGTGTTGAAAAACTGTTTTGAACTGTTGAAATCGCCCTAGTTTCTTTGCCTACAAAGAAAAATTCGAACTTTTTTAGCAACTCGACTTCAGTCGAGTTAGCATCATTTCGGGCAACTTTAAGGATCTTTAAGAATTCAGTGGACAAAGTATTTGGGACTGCATTTAATGATGCAGTTCCAAAATGGGTCCACCCTCTCGAGAGGGGTCTTTTGAGAGTGGAAACCTAAAGCGGAATTTGAAAATTGAGTGCGTAAATGTTCAAGGAGGGGATTTATGTCACAGCTTGCCGCTACACTTGTTAAAGAGTGCAAAGCAAAGCTCTTGCAGACGAAGGCAGAGATTTTGAACCGCGTGCGAGAAGCTCGCCACGACCTGAATCATGATGATCGGGGCGGGGACGAGGCCGATCAAACGGTTCGGGTTCTTGCCGAAGCAGAATTTCTAAACCTTCACGAAAGATTGCGCTTCCAACTGATTGAAGTTGAAAGTGCGCTTGCTCGGATCGAAGGCGGCTCTTTCGGCGTTTGCGAAGAAACCGAAGAAATGATTGAGCCCGAAAGACTGCGCGCAATTCCCTGGACGCGATTAAGCATCGAAGGTGCTGAAATCCGCGAATCCATGAATCGCAAGTACGCACGTTCCTAGTTCTTGATTGAATTCATTTTTTAAGAGTGAATGAAGCCGTGGAGGCTCTCCGATGATTCGTCATTCACTTTTTATTTTTTTGAGTTTATTTTTTTCTTTGGCTGCTCGAGCCGCCGTGCCCAACGCCGAGGCTCCCGTCCGAGGATCCTTCACACGCAATATGGATTTTGGCGGTGAACCCGCAACGCTCCATCCAATTATGGCTTCCGACATTTATGCCGATGACGTCCATAACTATATTTTTGATTCTTTGGTTCGTCGCGATCCCGAAAGTTTCGAATGGAAACCCCGGTTAGCCGAAAAATGGGACATCTCAAGAGACGGAAAAGTCTTTACTTTTACATTAAGAAAAGATCTGAAATTCCACGATGGCAAGCCTCTCACCGCAGAAGACGTGAAGTTTAGCTACGACGCTATTTTTGAGAAAGCTTACGCGGCCGTCGAAAAAATCCCTTATTATGAAAACATCGAAAAAGTAGAGGTCATTGATCCTTTGACGGTCAAGTTCACAACAAAAAATACCTACTTTCAAAATTTCAACGTGATTGCCAGCTACTGGATCATTCCTAAACACATCTACGGCGACATCGCAAAGTCCAAGAAAATGACCCGCGAAGCGGTTGGCTCCGGTCCCTACCGACTGGATAAGTTCCAGAAGGGACAACGAATCGTACTAAAGAGAACAGCAGACTGGTATGGCTTTGCGATTCCAGAATGGAAAGGCGCCTACAATTTTGAAACTGTAACTCTGAAGTTTATCTCGAGCGACAACATAGCGATCGAAATGACCAAGAAAAAAGAATTGGATTTTCAAATTCTAAGTCCCGAATATTACGAGAAAAAAACAAGCGGTGCGGCCTGGGGAAAAACGGTTTTCAAGTTCAAAGTTGAAAACAACGAACCCAAGTCTTTTGGTTTCATCGGGTGGAATTTCAAGACTGAAATTTTCCAAGATAAGAATGTCCGATTGGCACTGGCGCACATGATGAATCGTGAAGAAATGAACAGCAAATTCCGTTTCGGAAATTCGCGTTTGGCGACAGGACCCTTTTATTCGGCCAGCGAATACGCCAATTCGAACGTGAAGCCAATTCTGTTCGATCCAAAAATCGCGGTCGAGCTTTTAACAAAAGCGGGTTGGAAAGATTCTGACGGGAACGGCATCTTGGACAAAGAAATGGGCGGCAAAAAAACCGAGTTTCGGTTCACCCTGCTTTATTCTAATCGCGATTCTGAGAAATATTGGTCCATGTACCACGACGATTTGTTGAAAATTGGTATTGATATTGAAGTTAAATATCTCGACTGGAACTCTTTCATCAAAACCGTCGACGAAGGAAACTTTGAAGCCGTCGCCATGGCTTGGCAAAATCCCTTTGAATGGGATCCAAAACAAATTTGGCATTCTTCAAGCGCGGTCCCTGGGGGTTCGAACTTCATTAACTATAAAAATGCGGACGTCGATAAGCTGATTGATCAAGCTCGCTTTGAAACGGATAAATCCAAGCGCGTGAAACTAATGCATAAAATTTACGAACAGATCGCTGCTGATGCACCCTACGTATGGATGTTCAACGATCGTTACACGTTTTATGCGACCTCGGATCGCGTAGAAAAGCCGGCCGAGACTTTTAAGTACGAAGTCGGTCACAATTATTGGTGGTCGATGGCCAAGTAATCGCCTGTCTTTTGGTTATTCTGGATCTTCCAGGTAAGTGTAACCTGACAAGCCCTCTTCGTAGTGTTTGATCAAAAGCTTTGCTTCCTGTTTCGACAGGTTTCCTGCTTGGATGCCTTCTTCTGTGGCGGAGCGAATGCTGTCAATCATGGCGGCCTGCTGGTATTGAACGTAACTTAGAACTTCCGTGACCGTGTCGCCGGGGATGTAGTGATCCAGGGTGTAGCCACTTGAAGTGACACTCACGTGAACCGCATCGGTGTCTCCGAACAAGTTATGCAAATCACCCAGGATCTCTTGATAGGCACCGGTTAAAAACGCTCCCAAGTAGTACGGCTGCTTCGGATGCAAATCGTGGATTGCAAGGGTGCGCTTGGTTTTTCCGGTTTCCGTGTCGATGAACTTTTCTAATTTACCGTCAGAATCACAAGTCAAGTCCGCCAAAGTTGTCTGGCGATAAGGCTGCTCTAAATGCCGGTGAATTGGCATGACCGGGAACAATTGTCCCACGGCCCAGGCATCGGGGACCGATTGGAATACCGAGAAATTGCAGAAATAGGTGTCGCAGAGATCATTTTCCAACTGGCTTACGATTTCGTCGCCGTCTTCCAGCGTGTGGGCGATCTTCACCATTTTGGTTGCGACCGCAAAGTACATGCTCTCGCACCAAGCGCGTTGCAGAAGATTTAAAACTCCGTAGGTAAAGAGCTGCAAAGTCTCTTGTTTGGCCTGGGACAAGTCATTGAAACACTCGTTCAAATTGTCTTTGTTAAGCTTCTCAAAGATATACTGCAGGTCCTGCATGATCGGATGGTCCGCGCGGGTCGCTGGACGCGGAGGTTCGTGACGAGTCAAATTGTTCACGCCCAAAACGTTGAAAACCAAAACCGAGTGATGCGCCACCAAGAAGCGGCCGGACTCGGTCACGATGTTTGGGTGAGGCACCCCTTTTTCATCGCAAGCAATTTGCAATGCGGAAACAACGTCATTGGCGTACTCTTGCTCCGAGTAGTTGATCGAACTGTCCGAACTACCAGTGCCGTCGTAATCCACTCCCAGACCGCCGCCCACGTCGATGTATCGAACAGAATTTGCGCCCAAGTTGTAAATTTCCGTGAAGAAACGCACGCCTTCTTTTAAAGAGGATTTAATCGATTGAATCGCGGGAACCTGGGAGCCGATGTGGAAATGCACCAGTTCCAGACAGTCGAGCATATTTTCTTTTTTCAATAATTCGATGCCTTCGACGACTTCCACAGTTGTTAAACCGAATTTGGAACGAGCGCCCGAAGAATCCACCCATTTCCCCGCTCCCTGCGTAGAAAGTTTAACCCGCAGGCCAATATGGGGTTTGGCATTTAATTTTTTGGCGGCGTCGATGATCAAAATAAGTTCTTCGTAGCGATCAGCCACAATGATCGTGTGCTTGCCGATTTTTTGCGAAAGCATCGCGGTCTCAATATACTCGGTGTCTTTGAAGCCATTGCAAATAATTAATGCTTCCGGATTTTTCATCAAGGCCAAAACAACGAGCAGTTCGGGTTTAGAGCCGCACTCTAAGCCCATGCGCTTTTCGCGGCCTTGCTTTACAAGTTCTTCGACCAAGTGCCGTTGCTGATTAACTTTGATCGGGTAAACACCGGCGTAGTGGCCTTTGTAACTGTGGTCGGCGATGGCTTTGGCGAAGCAGTTGTTGATTCGCTCAACCCGAGATTTGATGATGTCTGGAAAACGAATCATGATCGGAACGCGAATCCCGCGATCCAACAGATCATTCGTCAATTCGTTTAAATCCACGGACGGACTGCTGGCCGTGCCTTCGGGCGTAACCACCACGTTGCCCTGATCGTTGATACGGAAATAGCCTTCGCCCCAGGCATTGATTCCATAAATTTCAGCACTCTGCGCAGTGGACCACGCGCCCGACGGATGCTTCGGTTTTTCCATTTAATCTCCTGTACGTCACTGTGCGGGCGGCAAGCCTTCGCAGTCGACGCTCCTCTTAGATTATCAAATTAATTATTTTTCCAGATTTGTAAATAACCTTTTTCGGAGTTTGGACGCCGACGACAGATTTTACAGTGTCTAGAGCCATCGCTGCGCTCACGGCTTCGCTTTCGGTCGCCGCCAGAGCCAATTCAACGGTTCCGCGCATTTTTCCGTTCACTTGCACGCCGAGGGTTGCAACGTCGTCCACAACCAAGCTGGGATTGAATTCGGGCCATTTTGCAAGTGACACGTAACCCGTGCCGCCCAATTGAGACCACATTTCTTCGGAAAAGTGGGGTGCAAAAGGCATCAAAAGTTGCGAAAGAGTCAAAAGCGTTGCTTTGGACTTCACCTCAACTTTGTACAAGTCATTGACCAGAATCATCATGGCCGAAACGGCCGTGTTGAAACTCATGTTTTCAATATCGCTGGTGACCTTTTTGATCGTTTTGTGCAGCAGTTTCTCGGTTTCGGGCGGCAAAGCCTGGTTCTGAGCGATGACTTGGCCCTCTTCGTTAAAAGCCAGGCGCCAGACGCGGTCTAAGAACCGGCGAACGCCTTCGATCCCGTTGGTGGCCCAAGGTTTGTCGCGATCGGCGGGTCCCATGAAACAAATGTACATGCGGGCCGCATCCGCCCCAAACTGCTCGCGGACCTCGTCGGGATTGATGACGTTGCCCCGAGACTTCGACATTTTCTGGTTGTCGGGCCCCAAGATCATTCCCTGATGAAATAATTTTTGAAAAGGCTCTTTGTGCGAGGCCAAACCCGTATCAAAAAGAACTTTGTGCCAAAAGCGCGAGTACAAAAGATGACCGACCGTGTGTTCGGCTCCGCCAACGTAAAGATCCACCGGCATCCAATACTTTTCGGCCTGTTTTGAAAATGGCTCTTGGTCGTTGTGGGGATCGACATACCGGAGAAAATACCAAGAGCTTCCCGCAGAGCCGGGCATGGTGTCGGTTTCGCGAACGGCATCTTTGCTGTAGTTGACGAATTCCTGCACGCGCGCCAACGGTGGTTCGCCCTCATCGGTGGGTTCGTAATCGGCGACCTCGGGCAAAGCCACCGGAAGTTCATTGAGCGGTACGCCCTTAAGTGTTCCATCGGTTTGGCGAATCATCGGGAACGGTTCACCCCAATAACGCTGTCGAGAGAAAAGCCAATCCCGCAGCTTGTACTGAATAATTTTTTTTCCAATTTTTCGTTTTTCGATTTCTTGGATAGCTTTCGAAATCCCTTCGGTCTTTGTCAATCCATTCAGAAAATCAGAATTTACCAATTTGCCTTCACCGGTGTAAGGCAAATCTCCGCCTTCGAGCACACGGGGAATCGGCAGCTGGAACTTTGTTGCAAATTCAAAATCTCGGTCGTCATGCCCGGGTACGGCCATGATCGCGCCCGAGCCATAATCCAAAAGAACATAATCAGAAATCCAAATTGGGATCTTCTGGTTATTGAAGGGATTGATCGCAAAAACTCCGGTAGAAACGCCCGTTTTCTGGGTGTTGGCTTTTCGATCGACTTCGGATTTTTTAGCGGTGTTTTCGATGTACTGCGAAACTTCTTGGTTGTGCGAAATCTTTTTCACCAACGGATGCTCGGGAGCCATTACCATGAACGAAACACCGAACAAGGTGTCGGGACGAGTGGTGAAAACCGCTAATTTTTCAGTATGGTCGTCGATTAAAAATTCGATTTCGGCGCCTTCGGATTTACCGATCCAATTTCTTTGGCCCTCTTTGGTTTTTTCGGGCCAATCCAAAGAATCCAAGTCGGTCAACAGGCGCTCGGCATAATCAGTGATTTTGAGCATCCACTGTTTCATGGGTTTGCGAATGACGGGATGATCGCCGCGTTCACTTTTACCATCCACGACTTCTTCGTTAGCCAAAACCGTTTTTAAAGCCGGACACCAATTCACCGGGACTTCTTTTTGGTAAGCCAGACCTTTTTCCCAAAGCTTGAGAAAAACAAACTGAGTCCACTTGTAGAACTTGGGATCGGCCGTCGAAATTTCTCGGTCCCAGTCGAAGCTGTATCCAAAGGATTGGAACTGGCGCCGAAAATTTTCGATCGCCTCTTGTGTGGTTTTGGCGGGATGAATGCCGGTTTGAATTGCGAACTGCTCGGCCGGCAAACCAAAGGCATCCCAGCCCATCGGGTGCAAAACATTAAAGCCGCGGGTGCGCTTGTACCGAGAAACAATATCGGTGGGAGTGTAGGAAGCCAAGTGTCCGACGTGCAAACCCAGACCCGAAGGATACGGAAACATGTCCAGGGCATAATATTTCGGTTTTTGGGGGTCGAGGATCGCTTTGAAACACTGGTCTTTCGCCCATGCGGCCTGCCACTTTTTATCGATCGCATTGTGATTGTAGGACAACAACTCCTCCATCTAACCAGAGACGCATCAAACCGGACTCAGGTCCACTCATCCAAACGCGCAATATTTCCGTTAAATAGTTAATTAGCAAGGGAATTTATGAAAGAGTTGGACCCTAAATCAAGGCGTATTCTGGTGGTGGATGATGATCCATCCAGCCTGGATATTATTTCGGAAGCCTTGGGATGGGAAGGATACCAAGTTCGCAAAGCACCCGATGGTGTTCGCGGCTTGGAACTCTTGCAGCAGTGGAGTCCCGATCTGGTCATCCTCGATGTGAATATGCCAAAAATGAATGGCGTCGAAACCTTAAAAGATCTTCGTCGTCGCGGAAAATATGTCTCGGTGATGTTTATCTCGGCAGATTCCTCCACCAATGCGGTTGTTAGTGGTCTGGATGCCGGCGCCGATGATTATATTCCGAAACCCTTTGATCCCTTGGAACTCCTGGCGCGCGTGCGCACTCAGCTGCGCATCAAAGATCTAAATGATCAGTTACGCGTAGCTAATGAAAAACTAAAAGAACTTGTGGATATTGATGACCTGACGGGTTTGTTCAACATGCGTTCTCTGTACCAGAAATTAGATTTTGAACTCGACCGCGCGGTTCGTTTTCGCCGCCAGGTTTGCGTCGTCATGATGGACATGGATTTTTTCAAATCGGTCAACGACGGTCATGATCACTTGTTCGGATCCTTTGTGTTGAGCGAAGTCGGAGAAATCGTTCGTAAAACAATTCGAACGGTCGACATCGCCGCCCGCTACGGTGGGGACGAGTTTTTAATGGTGCTCTCAGAAATTTCACGCGAAGGTGCCGAAATTTTTTGCGAACGACTAAAAAAACAAATCGAAGAATATCACTTCGACAGTGGAACCGATCAAATTCGTCTGACGGCAAGTCTAGGGTTTGCCATCACCGGAATCGGCGAGTCCCGGGTCAACGCCCAGGATCTAGTCCGCGCGGCCGATGTCGCACTTTACGAAGCCAAACGCTCTGGACGCAATTGCGTAAAGTCTTATCACCAGGAAAAAATTGAAAAAACGTCGAACACCGTTTCGGTTCTTCCGCTGAGCCTAAAGAAAACTCCCAAAGCCGGTTAGTACATAATTATTTAAATCACCTTTGTCCGGAAAACCACGCGGGCAAAGAGTTTCCTAATGAAAAATTGGTCAAACTCCGATCCGACAGTAATCAACGGAAGGACTTGAACGTGAAAAAAATTTTTCAAACGGCTCTTTGCATCTCGATGGTTGCCCTAGCGGCTTGTGGTCAAAATGAACTTCGCCTGCCTGACGACGAGACCCGAGAGGTCGTAGTTCAGGACAACGATCAGGATTTCAGTCTGGTTAATGATTTTGTCGATCCTTCAATCAGTCCTCGGTCAAAAAAAGCGACTGCAGAGGTTTTGACCAACTATGATCACTTAGATCCGAATCAGATTGTACCTGAGAACTTGCTAACAAAAGCAGTTCTGTATTTTGACGCCAACAAAGCAAAAATAAAAAATCAGAATTATTTGTCGGTCATTGATTTTTCGAAAAAATCAACGGTTCCTCGTTTTTTCATTGTCAATTTGAAAACGGGATCCGTTTGGGCAATGCATGTAGCTCACGGAACGGGAAGCGATAGCAATTCCGATGGCTTTGCCGAAAAATTCAGTAATGTTTCTGGTTCGAACGCCAGTTCGCTGGGTTTCTATCAGGCTTCAGAGATTTACGTCGGCAAAAACGGAAACTCGATGCGCCTGGACGGTTTGTCGGCGACGAATTCCCGCGCTCGTGCTCGTGCCGTAGTTATTCACGGAGCCAACTACGTCAGAGACGCCAATGTGATCCAAGGTCGTAGCTGGGGTTGCCCGGCGGTGTCCCACACCAATCGCGAAGAGGTCTTGAAGCGCCTAAAGAATGGGTCAATTATTTACGCGGGTTTATCAGCAAAGGAATAAGTTTTTTGCAATATGGCCTGCCTTTTGCCTTACATGGGTCAAACCGGAGGCTTTATGGCACGTACACTAACTTATTTGGTTTTGGGCCTATTGCTTGCGCCCAATTTGGGCCTTGCAGTGACCGATCTTGGCTCCATGAATGACCTGGTTGAATCTGAATCGGCCATCGCGGACTCCGACGCCGCTATTGCAGAAGTACAATTAAATAAGAAGCGCTTGTCTGAGCAGAAGGTGGAAGCGGTTCGCTTTCGTCAAAAAACGCAAATGACAACCAAACAAGCTTTAGCCAAAGAGGCCGAAGCCAACCGAGTCATCCGTCAAACCGAGGGCGAGATCCAGAAATTCGAAAAGGAAACTCGCGAGAACCAGGCAAAAATCCAAATCTTGGAGAACAAGAGCGTGGATTTAGATAAAGCCGTGGCCGCCGCTCAAAATCGTTTAAAAGAAACAAAATCAAAATTTGAAGCGATGAAAGATCGTCGTGAAGATGCCCAAGAAAAGGCCTCGGACCTGAACGAAAAACGCAAAGATTTGATCATCGACACGGTTGAAATCAGCACAAAGCTTAAACGAGAAGAACAAGAAACTCGCCGGGCGTTGAACGAGATCAAAATCGCCAAGGTCAAAGAAGCGCAAGCCCGGGCTCAGTACAAACGGGTGAAAGCGGCTGCGGATGCTAAAATGAAGCGGATGCGTTCGCAAGTGGCTCAGGCTAGGGCGCGAAGGTAATTAAAATCACTGTAGCTGCGATCGTTACAATAACTGCACTCATTTTCATGATAAGGCGAGACTCAAATTGGATAAGTGCGTTTTCTAGTCTTTCAATATCTCGTTTGGTTGCCATTTTAACCTCCAAATAAAATCTAAACCCTGATGAGCTCAAAAAATTCACGTTTATTGCGTCGGGAAAGAGGAAAACACTTTCCCGATTTCATTTCAATAGTTGTTTCTCCGAATTCGTTAAGTGACTGAACCTGATCAATCGCTATAATCGCACTTCGATGACTACGAAAAAACATTTTTGGATTCAATTGTGACTCTAGCCAATTGAGCGACAGTTCAGTGATATGTTCGCGATCTTTCGTCCCGACTATCGTGTAATGATCTTGGCTAGTAAAATATTGGATTTCGTTCACCAAGATGATCGCGGTTTTGTCCCCAGATTTAATTATGAGTTTTTCAAGGAATACATTTTTGGATTTTAAGGTTATATTGAGCCGGTCTAAGGCTTCGCCCTGGATTTTTTGGTTGAAGGCTTTCGAGAGTGCCTTTTCAAATCGCGCGAAGCTAAAAGGCTTGAGCAGATAATCGCAGGCATTCTCGTCGAAGGCCTGCACCGCAAACCCGTCAAATGCTGTTTGGAAAATCACCTGAAATGTGCGTGATTCTAAATTCTGCAACACTTCAAAGCCACTCATTCCCGGCATTTGAATATCCAAAAATAAAAGATCCGGATTTACTTTTGATATTAGTTCACAAGCTGCAATCCCATTTTCTGCCATGAATATTTGCGCAGGAACCTGCAATTGGCGCAGATAACGTTCGATTCTTTGCCTGGAAAGGCTTTCGTCATCGACGATTAAAATTTTAAACGCCAACATGATTGTCTCCCGAAAACCAAAATTGAGCCGTTGTTGTCTGGTCTTTGTTTTCCAACTTGAAGGCATGTTTGTCGCCGTAGATAAGGTCCAAACGGGCCACCGTATTTGGGATTCCGGTGCCGGAACTTGACTTCTTTTTAAGCCATGATCCCGAGTTTGATACCTGGGCGTGGAAGCCCGAGTGCAGTTTTTGAATTTCAACCTTTACGACTCCACCTTCAATGGAATTCGAAATTCCGTGCTTAACTGCGTTTTCCACGAGCGTCTGAAGTACCAGACTGGGAACAACTGCATCGAGGTGGCTTGAGTCATCAATTTGAAAATCCAATCGATCGCCAAAACGTAGTTTCTCAAGCTCCAGATATTTTTTCACAATTGAAAGTTCTTGGGTGATTGGATTGAGCTGAGTTTTTGAACTTTCTAAAATTTCACGATAAAGATCTGCAAGATTTTGAGTCATTTCCGATGCTGAGTTTTTATCGGTGGCTATCAGCTCGGCAAGACTGTTGAGCGAGTTAAAAAGAAAATGTGGCTGCATTTGATTTTTAAGGGCGTTAAGATTACTTTCAGCAGTTTCCGCGCGAAGTTTTAAATTGTGAGTGTGGGTCTGTTTGTAGGCGATGTAGAAGACTGTGAGCATTAAAGTAATGCCACCGATCAGGAATCCGGCACCAATATTTTCGATTAAAAAAGTTTTTCCGCTAATCATTGGCTCGATTTTTGATGAAATGAAAAGGCCCAGGGTCATAAACGTCAAACCATTTATTATTTGAAAACTGATGGATTTTTTCACCTCGTAAAGAAGGTGCGGGCGTAGAATGTAAATTGCGCCGAAGAGAATCGTGGTAGCCATCCAACAAAAAATTGCAATTTGTGCCCCGATTCGAAAGCTTGTCGCCATCGATGACCAGTAAGTTGGTCTGCTGTAGTCTGGATTCAAAAACACATAAAAAATCGGAACCAGCGAAATCCCGAACAAGGCTTGTCGACCGCCCTTCCAGGCATAATTCCAAAATACTCGCCAGTTCCGTTTCATTGATTATTCCTTGGTCTGACTTTCTTGCCACATTACAGTCTCATTTCCATCATTTTTTGAGCCGTATCTGAAAAGCTTTCCATCTTGTGTAAGAAGCGTTTCCTCTAATTTGAAAGTTTGTGAGGGTGTAGTGAAAGAAACTTCATATTGGCATAAGTCCACGTGGTCTAAGCAGTACCCGGAGCCCATCTCCACGCCGCCACTGACGACTTTGAAAAATTTAGATCCATCCTGAACCAGTTCAAAATCCCAGTTTTTGACCGAGCCATCGGAGAGAGTGTAAAGGGTTGAAATTTTGGATCCTTTGACTTGGGTTGAGACTTGGTATTCACCTTGACTCGTTTTCGAATTCCAGGCCCCTGTTCCAGCATAAACCCCATCTGCTATGGACCCTGCCTGTGCACTGACGCTCATTAGACTCATTAAAATTACTGCTTTCATTTTTGCCTCCTTGTGGCTTTGTTTGGTCTACAAGGCCATTCCCACAAGTTTTTCTAAATTTCTATGCAGGTCCTCTGAACGGTTGAATTTGCCGACTGAGTGGTTTAAACCCCGCTGTATTCGCGGAAAAGGCGGGAAAAGGTGCGGCGCACCTTTTCACCTTTTGGAAGGGCTTCTTGGAATTTTTTAGACCCCAAATCGTTAAAACCAAAGATCTTCGCGTGCACAACAAGTACACCTTGGCGATTGATAACGAATACGGGGATTACGCCTTCAACGAAGAGCGCGCGCCCTTAAACAAGGGTGTTTGGCGTTCGGGGGTTTTTAAAACCGACGATGATATGGCGATGGATTTGGAAATCGGTACTGGCAATGGCACTTTCTTTAAACATCGCTGCGAGACGTATCCCGAGCGCCGCTTGGTCGGGTTGGAGCTTAAATACAAGCCCCTTATTCAAACGATCCGCAGCGTTCGGCGCGTGAATTTAGAAAATGGTCGCGTTTGCCGGCTGCACGCTTTTAATTTGGACACCGTTTTTGAAGTCGGCGAAGTGAATGACGTGTTCATTCATTTTCCGGACCCTTGGACAACTCCGCGAAAGCCAAAAAATCGACTGGTGAATCCGCGGATGGCCGAAGTGATTTACGGTTTGCAAAGACCGGGATCATTTTTAGAAGTGAAAACGGATTCTAAAGAATTTTTTGAAGGTGCCGTCGAAATTTTGTCGGGGTCGCCCTACGAAAATTTGGTGATCAACTGCGACTGGCACAAGGCTGAGGGTTCTCAGGATTTGCACCGGACCCAGTTTGAAAAGCTCTTTGCTCGCCAAGGCCTTCCGATTTATTATAGCCTATGGCAAAAGTGACCCTTCGTTTTAGTAAAGCTCATCGTGCGACAATTGAGACTGAATCTGGTTCTAATTTGATGACGGTTTTGTTAGCGAATGGCGTTCCCGTAGCCAGTTCCTGCAACGGTGACGGCGTCTGCGCAAAGTGTCGAGTGCAGATAAAATCCGGCGCGGTTTCGCCCCCCAATGAAACTGAGTTGATTTTGCAGGACCGCGAATCCCTGAAAGCGGGCACTCGGTTTAGCTGCCAAGTCGAAGTTCTTGGCGACCTCGAAATTGATACACCTTATTGGTGATCAATGTTAATTCTCCATCCATGAACTCAGCTGAAAAATCACCCAAAGTAGAAAATGTTATTATTGTTGGATCCGGCCCCGCAGGCTTAACGGCTGCGGTTTATGTGGCACGGGCGCGGCTAGAGCCTTTGATGATCGAGGGCGAAGAGGCCGGAGGTCAATTGATGCTTACCACGGATGTTGAAAACTATCCTGGTTTTGATCACGGCGTGACGGGACCGAATTTGATTGCGGTCATGCGCAAACAAGCCGAGAAATTTGGGACGCGGTTTTTGACCAAAAACGTGACCACCGTGGATTTTTCCAAGAAACCCTTTGAAGTCCAAGTCGGAAAAGAAACATTTTACGCAAAGACCATCATCATCTCGACGGGCGCTAGCGCAAAGTATCTTGGTTTGCCGTCCGAGAAAAAATACATGAATCGCGGAGTATCGGCCTGTGCGACTTGCGATGGTGCTTTTTTTAAAAATGTGGAAGTCGGCGTGGTGGGTGGTGGTGACACGGCCATGGAAGAAGCCAATTTCTTGACCCGCTTTGCTTCGAAGGTTTTCTTAATTCATCGTCGCGAAGATTTCCGCGCCTCTAAAATCATGATTGAGCGCACTCTAAAGAATCCTAAAGTCGAAGTTCTTTACAACACCGAAGTAAATGAAGTGTTGGGCGACGAAAAAGGCGTCAATGGGCTGGCCCTGAAAAATACCAAGACCGGAACCATTGAGAATAAGCAGGTCCAGGGTCTGTTTCTCGCTATTGGACATAAGCCCAACACGGACGTTTTCAAGGGCCAGTTAGACATGAATGAAACTGGTTATTTGCGAACCCAGCCGGGATCGACGTACACTAATATTCCGGGCGTCTTTGCGGCCGGAGACGTGCAAGATCCGACTTATCGGCAAGCCATCACGGCGGCCGGTACAGGTTGCATGGCTGCAATCGATGCGGAACGATGGCTGGAGGCCAATCACTAAATGGGTAAGAAAAAAATCAACACACAGGATCTGGTCGCCAAGATCGAACGGATCACGCGCGGCCGTATGGCTAGCGAACCCGTCGTGGAGTTGAATTCGTTTCGTGATTTTAAAAAGAAGATGGATCCCAAAGTTATTTTGGTTATCGAAGACGATGAGACCATGCGTTCCGCTTTGAAACGTATTTTCGAGGCCGATGGTTTTATTATTAAAATGGCTTCCGATGGTTCCGAGCTGTCGAGCGCTCTGGATGATGTGCCGCCCGATTTGGTGCTGATGGATGTCGGTTTGCCCTGGATGAACGGCTTTGAACTGGCGCAGCTATTGAAAGAACACAAAGATTTAAAGAAAATTCCGTTGGTGTTTGTTTCGGGAAAGACTTCCGACGAGGACATGAAACGCGCCTTTGAAATTGGCGCGGACGACTACATCAAAAAACCGTTTGAAATTGAGAAACTGCGAAAAACAGTTCAGACCCTGCTAAAAATCTCTGGCCCTGCTTAAACAGCAAGCTCTTCTACAAATTTATGAAAAGACTCTTTCGTCGAAGGGCTAGCGCCTTTGAATTGCACGCGATTGGTTTGCAATTGAGTGCCGACCGCCTGCCCCTTCATCATAAAATAACGCTTTTTCGAAAGGGAGCTGTCTTCGTAGATAAAAAGAATATCGAAGGGTTCTGAAGCAAAGGAACTGGGAAGTTGGTCCTGCAGCATCGCACCGCCCGCAGAAACGTTCATTGTGGAAGTGCGAAAGGACCGGTGATTGGTGTACAAAACGACCGTAATCTTAATTTCATGCCGAGGCGCCAAACGACGACCCGCAGGGTCCCGGTAACCCTTAACCAGGCTAGCAATATTCACGGGTTCAAAATTCTCTGCGCGCAAGCGCTCCAAGTCGAAACGGCCCGAAAGATCGCGGATGTCGCTCAGGTGATCAATATTAACGGTAATCTCAGTAACGTCAGGATCAAAATATTTTCGTTTTGATCGAGGAACTCTCACTGAAGAGTCGTATTCCGACGCTGCCATATCCTCGTTGTAACTTGCCATCTTCATAGCTATTGCGTTCATTGCCATTGTGCCCCCGCAACCATGGAACATTGCAATGCAAGGACCCGATCAATCCGGCGGAGATGATTTTAGCTGGTGTTCGATGCAGATTTTTTGGTCATCCTAAATTTCTGAAATGGCATTATTACCAAGTAATTTCATGTGTTTGCGAGTCGTTCTTTGGACTAGTTGGTTGCCTACTTCACCGACGTCTCTCAATGAGTCTAATTCTCAAATTGCAACAGACATTTCTGTGACACATCTCTAGTGAAAATAAATTAACGTTAACAGGAATGGAACAACTGCGCGTTTGGAACTTTACTCACTCATCGGAAATCCCGACCACCACGGTCGAAACCGCAGCGCGATTTTCAACCTGCCTGCGGACGCTTTACTTTTCTTTTTCGGAATGCGCAGAATTGGGGCCGGAGCATTTGAGTGACCGTAAGGCCTATGAATTTTTATTGCGGGTACTTTGTGGACTTGAGTCCCCCGTGTTCGGAGAGACTGAAGTTTTGGGTCAATTTAAAACTCAGATGGAGACTTTCCCAAAAGAATTGCAGTCCTTGGTCCAAATGATCCTGGCCGATGTGAAGACTGTTCGGCATCTTCATTTGACCGGCTTGGGTGGTTCATCTTACGGAAGTCTAACTCGAGAGTTTTTCGGGAAGTCTGAGTCTTTGGTCATGATTGGTGCAGGTCATTTGGCACAAGAAATTTATCCGTGGCTCGCAAAAACCGGTCAAGCAATTACCATTGGGGTTCGATCCTTAAGACCCTTCGGTCCAGCGCTACAATCAAAGACTGAAGTTCGAAAACTTCAAGATATTCAAAACCGAGAGTGCGATCTGGTTTTGGCCGCGCCAATTAGCGACCAGGAATTGCAGACCTGGATTTTAGAAAATAAAATTACGGTAAAGAAGTGTTTGGATTTCCGCGCCAGCCAGCAGAGCTCCGAGAAATGCTTTGGACTAAAGTCGATGAATTTGGATGAAATTTTCGAAACCCTACGGCGCAATCGCGAAGATCACAGCCAGGTTCGCGAAATGGCAATGGCCGAAATTGAAATCTTAATTAGCAAACGAACCAATCAAGCCTCCCTCCGACCCTTCGGCTGGGAGGATTTGTGCGTCTGAAAATTGGTTCGCGAAAAAGTGATTTGGCGCGATTGCAAGCCCAACACGTGGGTCGATTACTAACTCAAGCCCATCCGGGAAGAATCGAAATTGAATATGATTTCCGGGAATCTCTCGGGGATAAAAATCTAAGCGATCCACTTTGGAAGGCTCCAGAAAAAGGCTTATTCACATCGGATTTAGCGGAGTCTCTCGAGAATCAGTCCGTGGACCTGGTCGTTCACTCTTGGAAAGATATGCCGATTGAAATCAGTCCGTTGCGTAGAGTCGTAGGAACGACCCGGCGTGCGGATCCCCGGGATCTTTTATTGATAAAAAAATCTTGTTTGGAACGGGTAAGGTTAAAAAAAAAGCTCGAAATTTTCTCAAGTTCGCCTCGGCGGGAATATTGCCTAACAAGATTTTTGTCTGAACTTTGGCCGCATGATTTGAGTGCGGTCAACGTGACATCTGTTCGGGGAAACATTCCGACGAGACTTAAAAAATTAATGGAGACTTCAGAAATCGATGGTCTGGCGGTCGCAAAAGCTGCCCTGGATCGCTTAATCGGTTCGTCCGCAGACGAATTTCAGTCGGTGTCTGAGCAGCTTCAAGCCTGGATCCGGGACTGCGTCTGGATGGCTTTGCCTTTATCGACTTTTCCGACGGCACCGGCCCAAGGGGCTCTGGCAATTGAGATTTTATCAGTTCGTTTGGACATCGAGACTTTGCTAGCCCCAATCATTGATTTTCCAGAAACGGAAAGGGTGATCAAAGAGAGAGAAGTGCTGAAATCTTACGGCGGGGGTTGCCACCAGAAAATTGGCTGCTCCGTTATCCCTTCCAGGTCAGGGGTTCCCGTGCAGTTTCTGATCGGTTGCACGGATCAGGGCGAAAAGCTTTTTAAGCAGGGGATTTTAGAAAAAAAACCTTTTCAAGGTAAAGTTTGGTCTACAAAAGCTTGGGATCAGTTCAAAAATCGAACGGAAATAGCTACAGCCGATTTAGCCCAGGATTTGGTTTTGGTTTCCAAGGCTGAAGCTTTGCCAAAAAATTGGAAACCGAAGTCGCAGCAAGTGGTGTGGACAGCCGGAATTCAGACTTGGAAAAAATTAGCCCGCCAGGGGCTTTGGGTTAACGGAAGTGCCGACGGCTTGGGACTTGGTCCGCCGCCACTTGATTTCTTGGCAGGAAATCTTAAATCCTCGGTTGTCGTGACACATCAAAGATTCGATCTTCCTTCTACGGCCGTGGCGACCTATTCGGTGTCCTGGGCAACAAAGCCGGAGCGTCCCAATTTGGAGCCGGGACAAGCTATCTACGTTCGTAGTCGAATGGATTTTGAGCTGGCCCTGGAATTAGGTTTGTTTGAGGAACCCAGAATCGTTTACTGTGGCCTAGGAGAAACTTTTCTTTATTTAGAAAAGCAGAAGCACCTGTTTCAGGATTTGCGATCCGTGCTTTCCGAGGAGGACGTATGACAGCTTCGCAAAAATATTTTGATCGCAGTCTGAAGGTGGCGCCAGGGGGAGTGCATTCCCCTGTTCGGGCCTTTCGGAGCGTGGGTGGCACGCCGGTTTTTTTTAATTCCGCTAAGGGCTGCACCCTGACCGACGTTGATGGCAAATCCTACGTCGATTTGTGCATGAGCTTTGGTCCTTTGCTACTGGGTCATCGCGATCCTTTAGTTGAAAACAAAGTGCGCGAAATGATTGGGACGGCGTGGAGCTTTGGTGCCTGCGAACCCTACTCTTTGGCTTTGGCAGAATATATTCAAGCCCAGGTTCCCTTTGTTCAGAAACTTCGCTTTGTGTCCAGCGGGACCGAAGCAGTCATGAGTGCGCTCCGCGTGGCAAGAGCCGCAACGGGACGGAATCGGATTCTGAAATTTAACGGTTGTTATCACGGGCACGTTGATTCACTTTTGGTAAAATCCGGCAGCGGGCTTGCGGGTGAGGCCTCGTCGGACAGTGCCGGTATTTCGCCACAGACTGCAGCGGAAACTCTGGTCTGTAATTTAAACGATGCCGAAAACTTAGAAAAAA
>JAYUPS010000313.1:0-2685 GCA_043759945.1 Bdellovibrio sp. | reverse complement strand
TCCGAACCAACGCGGGCCTTTGTGGGTGAATTTCAGGTCGCCTCTTTTATGGGACGTTTTCGCGGTTTCAACTTACGCCACCGTTTCGATTGTTTTTTGGTACATCGGTTTGGTTCCTGATTTTGCGACCATTCGGGATCGCGCTAAAAACAAAATTCGGCGCGCCGTTTACGGGGCTCTGTCTTTGGGCTGGCGGGGGACTGCCAGAAATTGGTCGCATTACGAAATGCTCTATTTAATCTTGGCGGGACTGTCCACGCCGCTGGTTCTGTCGGTGCATACGATCGTTTCTTTTGACTTTGCGGTGGCTCAGCTTCCGGGTTGGCACGCCACCATCTTCCCCCCGTATTTTGTCGCCGGGGCCATCTTCTCGGGTTTCGGGATGGTGGTCACGCTGATGACTTTGGTGCGCATCGGATTTCCGCAATTTAAAGACTACATCACCTTGGATCACATGGAAGTGATGAATAAAATCATCATGGCCACAGGTTTGATGGTGGGATACGCCTACGCTTCGGAATTTTTTATCGCTTGGTACTCGGGCAACATTTACGAACGTTATGCTTTTATTAACCGGGCGATTGGTCCTTATGCTTGGGCTTACTGGATAATGATTTCGTGCAACGTCATAATCCCGCAACTGTTTTGGTCCAAAAAGTTTCGACGTTCGATCCCGGTCATGTTTGTGGTTTCGATTTTTGTAAATATCGGAATGTGGTTTGAACGTTTTGTAATTGTTGTGACCTCGCTGCACCGGGATTTCTTGCCGGCCAACTGGGGGATGTACGCTTGGACCCGGTGGGATGCTTTCATCTTATTTGGAAGTTTCGGAATGTTTCTAACGCTGTTTTTATTGTACTTGCGTCTGTTCCCGGCCATTTCTATTGCGGAAATGAAGCCGGTTATGAATGTCGGTAAGGAACGAAATAGCAAAGACAGAAAGGCTCACCACTAATGGCAAAATACAAATCGGGTGTGGCCGGAATTTTTGTGACCGAAGAAGAGATTTTAACTGCCGCCCGCGGTTGCCGAGATCTTGGACTAAAATATTTTGATGCAATCACTCCCTATCCCGTTCACGGGATGGAAGAGGCTTGTGGAATTAAGCGCAGCTGGATTCCCTACGTCACTTTTGTGGCGGCACTGACGGGTTTAACTTTGGGTCTGCTGCTCACGTGGTGGACGTCGGCGGTGAATTGGCCCATCAACGTGGGAGGAAAGCCCTTTTTCTCGCTCCCGGCTTTTGTGCCGATCATGTTTGAGCTCACGATTTTGCTCGCCGCACTTGGTTCTGTCGGGGCGCTCTTTTATGCGGCCGGTATGCCCCGATTGGATCCTCCGCGGATCCATCCGGATTTGACCTCGCACAAATTTGCGATTTTTATTCCCAATCATGAAGCCGGTTACAATGAATCCAAATTGATGGAAAGCTTGCACACGTGGGGCGCGACCGAAGTAATGAAGGCGGAGCACTAAGATGAAAAAATTAATTTTTTTATTACCCCTGGTATTTAGTGCGTGCACCAAAGACGTTAGTCAGCCAAACATTGAAGTCATTCAAGACATGATGGAACAAGACGCCGTGAAAGCGCAGAAGTTTGATGATTTCACCGAAAGTGGAATCAGCGCCCGGGTGCCGCCAGAAAATACGATTCCCGTTGGCTTTAAACCCTACCGGTATGAAAAAGACCTCGACGGCGCGCTCAAGGAAAATAAAAATCCCTACTCGGCAAAAAAAGCAGCCGATCTAGACCCTGAAGTCTTGCTCACGGGACAAACTTTTTACAATACCAATTGCATGGTTTGTCACGGGGCCGGGGGCAAAGGGGATGGGTCGATTAAAAACTCTTATCCACTGCCGATCCCGTCTTTGCTCTCGGACAAGGTTCGCAACTGGCAAGATGCTAATATTTATCACGTCATCACGATGGGACAAGGGACCATGGGCCCTTACCGCAGTCACATTCCCGCGAAATATCGCTGGCAAGTGGTTCAGTACATTCGTCACTTGCAGAGCACAGAATCGGGAGAGGGAAAATAGTCATGAGTGAAACACACACGGAACAACTTCATCTGGGGAAGTTTGAACCCTCCAAAGGCTTGGTTCTTTTAGTTATCGTGCTCCTGGCGCTAGGTACTTTAGGAACCGCGCTCAGTATTTTTACCAATCCGGAGCGGGGATGGGCGGGATATTTGACGTCCTTCTTTTTTTTCTCGAGCCTGGCTGTCGGAGGGCTTTTTTTCGTTAGCATCAATAATATTACTAAAGCGGGATGGAGCTCTTCAATCCGTCGCATCGCCGAGAGCATGAGCGCCTTTGTTCCCGTGATTTTAATTGGAGGCTTAATTTTACTTGCGGGCACGCATCATCTGTATGCGTGGACGGATTCGGAATACGTTGCAACCCACCCTTTGGTGGCGGCCAAAACACCCTATTTAAATGTGCCTTTCATGGTTGTGCGCCTGTTGATTTTTGCACTCGGCATGTGGGGATTTGCCCGATTGCTGGTCGGTTCGTCCATTGCCCAAGATAAGACCGGGGCCGAAGCCATTACGATTAAGAATGTTGGTCGCAGCATCGCGTTCATACTTTTCTTTGCGTTCAGTTATTCTTTCTTTTCCGTCGATCTGCTGATGTCTTTGTTACCGACCTGGTACTCGACAATTTTTGGAGTTTACTGCTTT
>JAYUPS010000312.1:0-2690 GCA_043759945.1 Bdellovibrio sp. | reverse complement strand
CGCGAGATTTTAATTAGGCGCGTTGGGGGCAAGAATGAACAACGTGTTTTAGCTCGCATTCTTTCGCCGACAGATCTCAAAGGAACTGGTTTCTTGAGTATCATGACCAAAGAGGCTGAGAACCAATGGATTTACTTACCGTCCTCGAAGCAAACTCGCAAAGTGGTGACCAGCGAGCAAAAAGAGGGTGGCGTGCTCGGATCGGAATTGCGTTACGAGGATTTCAATCCCTCGGTGGTGCGCGAAACCGAAGTGAAACTGGTAAAATCGGAATTATCAGGAGGCAAAACTTACGACATCGTGGAGTATAAAATTCCGCCCGGATCGAGCCCTTACCAAATGGCGCAAGTTTGGATCGAAAAAGGAAACGACAATCCGTTCCAAATCGATTATTTTGTTGGGACCGAGAAAGTGAAAACAATCAATTTCCAAAACTATAAAAAAATCGGGGCCGTTTTTCGACCTGCAAAAATGTCGATTAAAAATTTAAAAAACAACCGCGGGACCGAAATCGAACTGACGGCCGTAAAAATTAACCGCGGAATCAGCGTTCAAAGTCTTTCGGTAGAATCATTAGCTAAGACTTGGTAGTCGTGCTAGACCCCTAAGTCATGAATGTGGTGGATGTAGCGATTATCGGGAGTGGGCTGTCGGGTTCTCTCTTGGCACTTTCCCTTAAGAAATTTCATCCGGAATTGCGGGTCGCTGTCTACGACAAAAGCTCGGAACCCTGCGGAAACCACACCTGGTGTTTTCACGACCCAGACATCCCCGAGAATCTGCGTGCATGGCTAACCCCCTTGATTTCAAAATCATGGGATGGCTACGACGTTCATTTTCCGAAGTACAAGCGCACCCTGAGGGGTAAATATCACTCTATAAAATCCGAAGACTTGCGCGCAACAGTGCTGCAAGAGCTGGGTCCGCAGTTTAACCCGAATCACGACTTTGTAGGATCGGTAGCGGGATCCGAGGGATCCCTGGTGCTTCAGTTCAAAAATCAAACCTCTCGCCAAGCACAAGCCGTCGTATTGGCTCAAGGCTGGAGACAAACGCTAAATTCCACGCAATTGGGTTGGCAAAAATTTGTCGGCCTGGAAGTTGAATTGGAGTCTCCACACGAGTTGACCCGGCCAATTTTAAAAGATGTTTTACAAGAGCAAAAAGACGGCTACCGGTTTATATATTCCCTGCCTTTTGATGCGACGACCCTGCTGATTGAAGATACCTACTACAGCAACTCGTCTGCGCTGGATGTGGAAAGTCTTGAAGAGGGCATTTGTCAGTATGCAAAATCTAAAAATTGGAAAATTCGCCGCATCTTAAGAAAAGAAGTCGGCTGTTTGCCATTGTTCTTGGATGCTCCGGCCAGAGAAGAGTTTTCCCTGCCCCGGATCGGCGCTGGCTCTCAGTTTGTGAATCCCGTTACCGGCTACACCCTGCCAATGACCTTACAGGTGATTGACGCTTTGGTTTTACAAAAAAACTTCAGTAATGAATCGATCAAAAAAGCGATCCACCACGTGGAATTGAAATTTAATACGAACACTAAATATTTGATTACGCTAAATCGCATGATGTTTTTGGCGGCGGCTCCCGAAAAGCGCTACCAAATTTTAGAACGTTTCTACGGTTTGTCCGAAGCTTTGATCGGACGCTTTTATGCCGCCAATCTAACATTTTTTGACCGCGTTCGCATCCTGACCGGGAAACCACCGGTTCCGGTGGCTCGCGCCGTTCGCGCTCTGGTGAAAAATCTGTCGTCCGCGGGTCACGATTCGACGTAGATGTCTTTCCGGATAAATTCTCGCTGCAGCTCCGTCGCCAAGGCTTGTATCTGACGCTGAGTTCTTAAGTCCTGGCTTTTAAACTTAAGTCCCAAAAGCACCTGGTCACTGCCGAGCTCGATGCGACGAATTTCGGTCAGGACTTCGATATTCCATTTGGATTTAATATGCAGGACAATTTTTAGCGGGGTTCCCTGGCGGGAAGGCCGATAGTTTTGTGCGGGCAAACTGATTTGCACCCCGCCCAAACTGATGTCTGTGATGATGGCTTGCAAAAAAACGACTTTGTCCGACCACTGAATGACGTTGCAGATTTTTTTGACCCCCGAGGTGAGCGGGATTCGCAAGTGAAGACGGCGCTCCAATCGGTAAAAAACCGGTTCAAATTTTAGGAGGCCTCGGTTTTCCTCGGACCCAAATTTTGCGAGTGCAAAAAATCGGTTCGTACCGATAACAAAATTCACCATGACTTTTTCAAAGCGTTTTGGCTTTGCATAAAAAACAACGATGCGTCCGAGCATTCCGGCATTGTCGCGATATTCGGTGGGTTTAAAACCAAAGAAAACATCGCGAATGCCCTTGCAAAAAAGTTGTTTTTTCTCGCGGGCGATTTGATTTAAAATACGTTTTACTTCCCGGGGCATTGTGATTTTTTTAAACTGCATTTTCGCTCCGGATGTATTCGCGCTGCAGCTCCAGGGTCAGCGATAAGATTTTTTTGAAATCGCTGTCGTTGTTGATAATAAATTTTAAACCGAGCACCATCACGTTCTGGTCTTGGCCGACGTGGCGAATTTCGGCGGGGATTTCAACTTGCCATTTTTTTTTGATGTGCAAAACGATCTTGAGCTGATCCCCGATTTGCGCGGGTCGACTTTTTTCTAAGGGGATGGTTAATCGCAC
>JAYUPS010000311.1:0-6765 GCA_043759945.1 Bdellovibrio sp. | reverse complement strand
GCTTATGGGATCTTGTTCGGCGAACGCATCATCCATTTCATGATGATTTTCCCAATGAAAGCAAAGATCTTCGTTTTGATCCTGGGAGGCATCGAGGCCATCTCGCTGGTCTCTTCGGGGGTGGCGGGGGGCGATGTCGCCAACCTGGCTCATCTGGGGGGCTTGGTCTCGGGGTACTTTGTTCTGATCGGGTCCAACCGCTTTCAGCGGTTCTGGTGGAATCGCAAATCCAAAAAAAGAGGCCGCAACCTGCGCCTGGTCGTCAATAACGAGGACAAAGTCGACCCAAAACAGGGCCCGAAATACTGGAATTAGGTAACAGTTCCCTTTTTGCGGCTCAACGGGTCATACCGGGCAATTTTACTATTTTTCCCAGCCTCTACCTAATTTTCAACCTGTTTGATACCTTGGGCTTCCAACCGCCAAGGATATAAAATGACTCGATTACTAATCGTCCTGTTCGTGTCCATCGTCCCTTTCCAAGCATTTTCAACTTCTTACTCTTGCCGTGCCGCAAATGGTGATAGATCGGCCGAAGTCACTTTAACCGAAGGAAGTTTTCCGGATTTTAAATTGGCTGCTTCTTTTCCAACTCTTAATGGATATGTTCACCAAGTCGATGGTAAGGGTAAGCTGCAAGAGAGTTTTGATTACAGTACCGGCGAGACAGAGATGATCTACGCCATACGGTCTGGGGAAGATCGTATGCAATTAAAAAAGCTCATTAATGCTGAAGGACAGATTCGATTTGTGTTAGGAGCTTTGATTCCCCAGTTGTCCCCGTATTTATTTGCAATCAGCTGCAATCAGCGATAACTCCTACTCAAGTTGTCTCCCGGAGGACCCATGGCTAAATCAAAACAAGATGAACTGATCAAATTTGATGCTCGTATGATCGAGTACAACTTGTCCCGTGGAATTATCACCAAAGAAGAGTACGAAAAATACATTGCGCAGCTGCC
Organism: Bdellovibrio sp.; assembly: GCA_043759945.1. Taxonomy (GTDB): domain Bacteria; phylum Bdellovibrionota; class Bdellovibrionia; order Bdellovibrionales; family Bdellovibrionaceae; genus JAYUPS01. The sequence goes on along the minus strand of JAYUPS010000311.1, from coordinate 5,803 downwards.
AGATTTGGCATCGATTTCCGTGCCCTTTACGATTGAAGATGAGCGCGGCCGTTCCGAAGATTCTCACTAATCTATCGATGAAGTTTCTGTTACCAGGAATAATTTTGCTTCTAGCCTTGCAGGTCGAAGCCGCAAATTTCCCCCGCGTTGATGCTGCGATCTCACATTATGACCAAATTTTGAAAGAGGCGAAGGCCAAGTTCAGTCGCCACCCGGTTGATCCTCAGAGCCGAGTTTGGGTCCTGAAGAAGCTCGAGTTCATGTTCAAAATTGATCAGGACATGCGCGACTATTGGCAAACGCCTTTTCGGCAAAAATTTTCACAAGAAGAATCCGAGTACTTTCGGGTTCAGTTTCTTTCTAGAAATGATCAGCTCGACGGGGAATGCACTCGCGATCTGAAAGAGCTTTTGAAAATCTACACTTGGTTCAAAATTAGCGAGTGGGGTAAAAAGTACGACAACATCGCTTGGCTTATCGTACAACACGCAGATTTAGACGTTCCATTTCAAAAAGAGATTTTAGTCGTCTTAGAAAATCTCTACCCTGCTGGGGAAACAAATCCTTCCAATTATGCTTATCTCTTTGATCGTGTGGCATCGTCTTCTAATGATCTTTCTAAAAGGGTTCCGCAACGTTACGGCACTCAAGGCCGCTGCGTAGGGCCCAGTACCTGGGAGGCTTGGCCAATCGAAGACGAATTCAACGTCGATATGCGACGCCAAAAGATGGGCCTTGGCACGATGGACGAGTATAAAAAAATGTTCAAAGACATATGTCACTAGCCCAAATCGAAGGTGTACGCGGTAAAGGTGCGGCGCACCTTTAGTTGGTCGTTGTCATCGCCCGTGCCGGTTGAACCGCCATCGGCGTTGCATTCCAGCCAGTGGGTTGCTTCTTGCGGGACCAATCTTCGCGGATGATTTTAAATCCCGATTCCGCAGAGTAGCTGGCATGAATCGTTTTCTCCCCGAAGTCCTCGTGCTTGTCTGATTTGTACTGCTGGAAGAAGCGGATCACAACCTGGTTGGCATTCCATACGATCAGGGGCGAGGACAAATTCACTTCGATCGATTTGTACAATCCCTTCAACCGCTTCTTGTGGTTGTACCATTTGGCGTAATCCATTTGTTCATTCTTAAAAGTTGGATCATAGAACTTGATATAGGTTTCGACGTCTTCTTTTTGCCAGGCCGTTCGCCAAGTCTCGACAAATTGGCTAAATTCAACCCGTTGCTTTTCGTACTCCTCGGGAGACAGTTCTTTTAGATCTTCAAAAATAATCAGCGGAGTTTGTCCGAGCTTCACGTACTTTTCCAGATCTTTAATGATGTCGTTTCGAACCACCACGCAGCCGCGCGATCCGCGGGTGAGCGGAACCGTGTCGGGGACCGAGTGAAGCCAAATGCCAGACCCGGTTTTGGCTTCGCGCTGATCAAAGATGTTGGGGTAGTCGGTGGTGAAAGCCATGGAGCCGTACAGGCTAAATGGAATTTCGGGTTGAACCCTTTTGGTTTGCAGAAAGTAAATGCCGACCGGAGTCTTGAAATCATTTTCTTTGGTTTTAGGACCGCTATTTCTACCCAGGTCCGAGGGGACCTCCATCACCATTTTGGGGGTTCCGGCTTCGTTTTTGTAAACGCGCAAAAAGCGGCGGTTCTTATCCACTAAGAAAAAGTAGGGCGAATAAAAACCCGGATCGCTCAAGGACACCAAGCCCTGGGGCCGGAGTGAACTGGGATCCTGGGCGAGGGCGGGCCCGGAAAAGCTGAGCAACCCCGCAACTAAAATAAATCGAATCCCAAAGTGAGAAATAGCCCCTCCGAAAACAAATCCTTGAACCACTGCTTATCGGTATCTGAAGGGGAAAAGATAGTAATTCGTCGAAGGTTTTGTCATGAAATTCAGACTAGATAATGCAGCGCTTCTAAATTCCTGGTTTCATTGAAAGTTCCCTTTAGACTTCGGTCCAGTCTGCCGAGAAGACACTTAAGGAGATCCTGCCATGGCTGATAAAAAAGAAGAGGCCAAGAAATCACAGAAAAAGGTGAACATTGGTTTGATTCTGACCTTTGTCTTGGTCGCGGTTAATCTCGTCGTCGTTGGTGGCGGAGCCTATATGACCTATGCGGCAACGTTGGGCTGGGAACCGCCTTCTTTACGTGAGGATGAACTTATTCAGCTGAGAAAATTGGCATCCGAGAGCGATCTTGCGGAAAATGAACAGCCGCTGGTTTACACGATGGAGCGAATTACGGCGAATCTTTCGGGCGAACCCAAACGCATGGTGCAGGTCGAAGTAAACCTGGAAATGTTGAACAGAGCGGGTTTCGAGGAAGTGGTCGACGTCGAGCGACGAGCTCGGGCACGCGATCGCATCTTAAATATCCTGAGCGAAACCTCGTTTTCAGACATCGAATCCATCCAGGGCAAACTCTATCTCAAAGACGAAATAGCGAAGCAGTTGAATGTGATCCTGGATCGCGGCGTGGTTAAGAACGTCTATTTCTCGCAGTTTGTCGTGCAATAGCGCTCCTTGAATTGCCTTTCCGTATTTAATTCGTGCAGAATTAAGTCTTCTCGGAAAGGACTCCGTTATGCTCAATCTTGTTTCATGGTTGCTTGTACTCTTAGTTCCGCTGGCCGGTGTGTCCGCCACGGATCAAAAATCCACCCCGAATTTAAAAATCCAATTTCCGGTCACCAAGTTTCAACTTAAAAATGGCCTGACCGTCATTCTGCATCAGGACCGGTCGGTACCGATGATTAGCTACCACACTTGGTATCGTGTGGGTTCGCGCGATGAACATCCTGGCGTCACCGGTGGCGCCCATATGCTGGAACACATGATGTTCAAGGGAGCTAAAAAATACGGCGGCAAAGATTTCGATCGTATCTTGCACGAAAACGGAATTTCCAACAACGCGTTCACGTCCTGGGATTACACGGGCTTTTACCAAAATCTGCCCAGTTCAAAACTGGATCTGATGATGGACATGGAAGTCGATCGCATGCGTTTTTTGAACATGAAAGAGGAAGATCTTAAAAGCGAATTGGAAGTGGTGGCCGAAGAGCGGCGTTGGCGCGTGGACAATTCACCACCAAGTTTGTTGCGTGAGGGACTTTTCTCGACGCTGTACAAAGAGCATCCCTATCGCTGGCCAGTGATCGGCAGCATGGAAGACATCAAAAATTATAAAGTTGAAGCGCTAAAAAAGTTTTACGATGACTATTATGTCCCGAACAATGCCATCTTGGTTCTAGCGGGAGATTTTGAAATTGAACCGGTCAAGGCCATGGTGGAAAAGTATTACGGGCAACTGGTTCGGAAAGACATCACACGTCGCAGTTATCAACAAGAGCCCGAGCAAAGCAAATCCCGTCAGTTTCAAATGCAGAGCGAAGTTCAAAACTCGAGCGTGATGGTGGCCTACAAAGGGGTCGAAAGCGGGCACCCGGACTCGTTCGCTTTGGATTTAGCCGCCCTGGTTTTGGGTGGAGGGAATTCCAGCCGTTTGCATAAAAAATTAGTCTACGACGATCCGTCGGCAGCGGGAGCGCAAGCTTTTAATCTAACGAACGCGGACCCCGGGGCTTTTATGATGACGGTCGCCATGAAGCCGGGATTTAAAACGGCAAAGACCGAGAAAATGATGAAATCCGAAGTGGACCGATTGAAAAAAGATTTAGTCACCGACGCGGAATTGCAAAAAGTGAAAAACCAGGTCATGCGCGATGTCGTCGAAGAACTGACGACCATTGATGGAAAAGCTCGGTCGTTGGCGGTGAATGAAATATTATTTGGCTCCTACGAAAAACTTTTCAGTGATCTGGAAAAATACCGAGCCGTCACCAAGCAAGATATTCAGCGCGTCTCTCAAAAATATTTACGGGACGTGCGGGAAGTTGTGGGCGTTTTGAATCCAAAAGCCAAAGGAAAAACACTATGAGAAATTCAAACTTAATTAAATTTGGCCTTTGTTTGTCGTTGGTGGGCTGCGCTTCGGGTGGCAGCAAAAACATTTCTTCGGGATTTCAGATGCGCCAGTTTCAAGAGGAAACACTACCTAACGGAATGCGCTTAATTTTAATCCCGGATGATTCCCTGCCACGAATTAGTTTTCAGATGATGATCAGTTCCGGAACCATTAACGATCCCAAGGGAGCCGCCGGTTTGGGATCTCTGACGGCACAGACGATTGATCAGGGGACTAAAAAATACAAAGCACTTGAACTTGCGAATCAATTCGCGCAAATCGGAGCCGAATTTGATGCCGGCGCCCAGCAGGATTACACGCTTTTGACGGCAAATGGACTTTCGACCTCGTCCATTGATTTGTTAAATCTTTATGCCGAAGTGGTGCTAACACCCACATTTGAAAATAAAGAATTGGAACGGCAAAAATCTCAGGCGTCGGCGGCACTAGATCGCGCGCTGGATAATCCGCAAGCCTATGCCGATTTGCTTTTTGATAAGGAAATCTTTGGAGCGCATCCGTACGGGGTGCCCTTGGTCGGAACGAAAGAGGGCTTGAAGAAAATTAAACGCGAAGACGTCGTCAACTATTACGAGCAGAACTATCGGCCCTCGAACGCGATGCTTGCCATTGTCGGGAATTACAATGAAGAATTGCTCATGCACGTGCGCCTGATTTTTGGCAAGTGGGATGACCACACGGGCAAAGCGATCGTTGCCACAGGCCAGGCTGCGGCTCCCGAAATGAAAAGAACTCTTTTTACCAAGCGTGATTTAAAGCAAACGCAAATCCGAATCGGGCATTTGGGGATTAAGCGCAACGACCCGGATTTCTTGGCTTTAAGAATTGGCAGTTTAATTTTGGGTGGAACTTTTGCGAGCCGCCTGAATCAACGGGTGCGGGATGATTTGGGGCTGACTTACTCGATCAATTCAAATTCTGATGCCAAAGGGGATCCCGGATCTTTCGAGATTTCGACTTTCACCCGCAATGACAAAGCCGCCGAAACCGTCAAAGAAACGATGAACGTGTTTAAAGAATTTGTCGCACGTGGTGCTTCAGACAAAGAATTGGAAGCCGCACAGAATCTTTTGGTCGGTCAATTTCCGGCAGCTATTGAAACTCCGGATCGTTTGGCGATGAATTTGATGATTCTTCGCCGGTACGGGGTGAGTGATGATTACTTGAAAAATTTCATCACCAACGTTCGCAACGTCAAAGTTAGCGAAGTAAATACCGCGGTTCAGAAACACTTAAGCCCGGACAAAGCTCGCATCGTGGTTTACGGGGAGCAAAGCCAGGTTCTCAGCTCCCTGAAAACTTTGGGGGATTGGTCGGTCGAAGAGGTTAAGTAAAAGGTGCGGCGCACCTTTTCTACCTCTTGGATTTCATGAAGATATAGATCCCGCCGCCGGCCAATAAAAGTGCCAAAACAAGCAGCATTGTTTTCATCGAAGAACTTTTTCCGGCACTGCCACCCAAGTCCCCGCCCCCTTCGACGCCGTCCAGATCTCCGGGCATTGCGCCGCTAATCGGGGATCCCAAAGTTTCCGTCGAGGGTCGAACGGGCCCCATGTCGGGATTCGACAGCAGATTGCTTGTCGCGATCACCCGAAGACTTTGCACCGCTTTAAAAAAGGCCGGGCTGTATTCCGTGTACTTGTTTCGATGCGCGCTGAAGGTCACCAAAACCGCAATTTTATTCTTAATTGTGGCTAAATAACGGGTGAAATACGAAGGCACCTCGCTGCCCAAATGAAGTCCGTCAATCCACATTTGGTCGTTCACCGTCACGCGCTTAGGGGGATAGACGATTCGGCTCGTGG
>JAYUPS010000310.1:0-2698 GCA_043759945.1 Bdellovibrio sp. | reverse complement strand
AAAAGGATGCCGAGTGGATCGCCCAGCTGCATAGATTTGGTTTAATCAGAGCTTCTTTTGTTCCGGATGGAATTTATCAACGACTGAGATTATTGAGCGTACATCGTCGAACCTCCACGTGGTGGAAATAAGTTTTCAGATTTGAGATATTGATCTCACGAACACAGGAGGTGTGGATTATGGAACTCGAAGTTTTGAAGAAGAAGATCAGTACATTTCGTGGAGAGAGCGGCCGGGTCAGGATCACGGATGATGGGCTCCTGCTTGAGATTTTGTCAGAGTGGGAACAGTGGACGGGTCCCGCCGATGGATTTTACAAGTCAATCGGAGTCAGTTCGAAGGGAATGGGCTCAATAATCGGTCGGGCCAAGAAGCTTCGGCGCGATGGATTTCCGGCCCAGGATTTCAAAGAGATCCGGATTTCTGAGGGAGCTGGAGGGCCTCCAGGCCCCTGTTCGGGGGTCGAGATTGTTTGGGACAACAGTCGACTGATTCGATTCCAACAAGTGGAGCAATTGGTGGATTTTCTTAAAAAGGTAGCATGATCAATTTTAACCGACGCACTAAAGTTTTCGTCTGCAAGGAACCTACAGATATGCGGGCCAGCTACGACACGTTATTTGCGAAGGCCAAAGGGGTTCTGAAGCAGGACCCCTTTTCCGGTCACTTGTTTGTTTTTATAAACACCAAAAGGACGTCAATAAAATGTCTCTACTGGGACGGCACCGGGCAGGTGCTTTTGTGCAAGCGACTTGATCAGAAGACCTTTAGTCGACTCAACCCCATGTACCAAGGCGATATCGTGTTAACGGCGGCGGAGTTCGCACTATTTTTCGAAGGTGCAGATTTCGAAAAAAGATTTGTGGAGAGTCCGAGAGCAATAAAAAAATCATTCCCAGTGAGTCAAGAGTTGCAACAATCGTCGATTTGAAAAACGATCTTTTAATCGATGGAACAGACAGGTTTTGGGATCTCAGATTCAAATCAAATAAAGAGCTTCAGTCGCGAGGACTTGGAGAAAAAGTACACAATCGTAACGGCCGAGATCGGTCGTTTAGCGAGAGAGAACTACGAGCTTCGTAACAAGCAAATGACTGCGGGTCAGATCAAATTGATCCTGGAGGAGCAACTTGGCGAGCTCCGCAATTCAGTCTATGGCAGTAGCTCAGAACGATATAAAAAGCCCGAGCGTCCAAATCCCCCGAAAGAACCCAAACCACGGATTAAAAAACCCTCAGAGAGATATCCTAACATTCCAGTTCGAGAGCAGGTGGTTGAAGTTACTCCACCCCAGTGCGGAGGCTGCGGAAAGACGATGATCCCCTCTGGACTCAGCGAGGAGTCCGAACAACTGACGGTGATTCCAAAAAAATATGAGATTTTGAGGGTCATTCGACCCAAGTTCCAGTGTCACTGCCGAAAGTGTCTGGTTGCAGCTCCGCTGCCTCCACGGATTATCCCGGGTTCCACCTACAGCGACGAGATGATCCAGGACGTCGTCATTTCCAAGTACTGCGATTTGATTCCGATTGATCGATACGTTCAGATGGCTAAGCGAGGGGGATTGATGGATTTACCCCCTCAGAGTCTGATCGAGCTCACTCACGCATATGCTGACTTTGTCGCTGGAGTTTATTCTTTGATTAAGGCCGAGATCTTAAAGGCCCGCGTACTCCATGCTGACGAAACCCCGCACAAGATGTTAGAGGGAAGTTTAATCAAGTCTTGGTACTTGTGGGGGTTTTCAACACCGACGGAGTGTTACCTGGAGTGCCGCAATACTCGCTCTGGCGATGTGGCCAGTGAGTTGTTGTTAAAATCGATGTGTGAAGTTTTATTAACGGATGTTTTTTCGGGTTATGGAAAGTCTGTCAGAGAGACGAATATCCAACGAGAGCTGGAGAATCGAGTTCTCGTTGCCAACGCAAATTGCAATGCCCACGCGCGCAGGTATTTTTTTAAATCTCGGGTTGAGTATCCAGAGGCTAATTTTTATTTGGATCGTTATCATGAGATTTATCAGCTCAACGAAGACTCCAAAGGAAAATCTCATGCGGAGATCCTCGAGATTAGATCGCATATGAGGGCAAAGTTTGAGGCCATGCAGAAACAGGCTCTGCAAGAACTTTCTCGGTACCCAACTAATAACAAGTTCCGAAGGGCGTTGAGCTACTTTCTTGGAAATTACTTAGGCCTGACTTTATTCTTGGAGGATCCAGAGGTCCCAATTGATAACAATCCGCAGGAGCGGCTTCTGCGGAGTCACGTTGTAGGACGGAAGACCTGGTATGGGACCCACTCGGAACGTGGGGCTTTTACTGCTGCTGTATTGTTTACGATCATGGAGACTTGCAAACTCAATGGCGTCAATCCCAGGGAGTATCTCAAAAATCTAACAGAAGATCTCCTGGCCGGGGCACCTCCCTATACACCAAAAGACTTTAAATCCAAGATCAATTCCTGACGGGTTGGTTCGACGATGTACACGGTAAGGGACATACTTGAAGTCCATTTGCAAAAATCCAGGAACAGGTTGTCGATATCGCTTCATGTGCTTCTTGGTGAGTCTCTTTGCAAGTCTCTGAGAGATCATTTTTTCTCTCACCAAAATTGCGTAAACCGCACTGGGGGATACGTTCATGCCAAATAGCTGTCTGGCTTCAAATGAGATCCGATCTGGTCCATAGCTGGGTTCTGC
>JAYUPS010000309.1:0-20568 GCA_043759945.1 Bdellovibrio sp. | reverse complement strand
CATCTAAATTGTCGTTTTCATCATCCACGCAAAGAATCGTCTGTTTTAACATCTGAAACAGTGTAAAATCGGGACGGTAGGGTGGCAATAGGATTTGCCCTCTTTATAGACTGTCACGGGAGATTTCGATGACAAGACTTATGAGACCAGGGATGGTTGTTGTGTTCGCCGTTTTGGCATTTCTTTTTTCAGCAACGGCACAGTATCCGCAGCAACAAAATTGGGGGACCGGTCAATACCCGGCACAACCAGCTTGCGGATACCAAAACAGCATCGGCGACGAGGCCACCAGTCTTCGCGATGAGGTGAACCAGCGAACGCGCGAGCTTGCCGGCGCCAAATCGGATCTTCGACGCTTGCGAGGTCGGCAGAACTCTTTGCGAAGTTCGGTCGCCGCCCAGCGAGATCTTTTCAAGCTTACCGGATTCGATGGTCCCGCTTTTAATCAAATCGAAGCTCACATAAATTCTGGAGCCTCTTGCAACCAATACAGCGGTTACTGCGATTTCCAAAGTTCGGGCGGTTATTCGTCCAATGAGTCGACTGATTCTTCGATTGAATCAATCCAAGGTGAAACAACTTTGTCCCGTATGCCAGCCGCAGATCTTGGCGGTTATAAGGCACCGATAGACGAAGGCGATGTGCCTATCGAGCCTGAAGTGGACCAAGATTCAAATCCTCCACCCAACAACCGTGTCACTCGTCCTGCACCGCGCCCCCGACCACAGCGACAGCGTCCGCAGTGCGTGGATGGAAATCAAGTGATCACGGGAGGAATGGCCGAGGGTGTTTTCTTATCCCAGTGCGGACCGGGTCCCGGGGAGATGCGCGCGTCCGTCTGCGATCAGATTGTCGAGGGTTCGCAGCCCCGCGGCAGAAATCCAAGCTCCTGCCGCAAATATCTTGCGAACTGGATGGAACGACAGCGTGAGCTTCGCGGTATGGAATTTGAAATGGCGGAACTGGATGCGAAAATTTTAGAGCTCGAAGCATTGACGAAAGCTTCAAAAGTGGAACTAGCCGAGGCGATGAATGAGCGACAGCGAAATCTGCGCGAGGGTCTGACCGAGGGGGGATGCCTTGATTGTGCATTGAATCCCGGTGGTGGTTACGGGGGCGGATTTCAACAAGCTCCGCAACGTTCGGGACTGTGGGATTTGGCCGGCGGGATTATCGCGGCGGGAGTGAATGCTTACTCGTCTTATAGCCTGGGAAAATATGTCGCCAATCAAAATGCAAAAATTGGATTTCAAACGCAGCAGATTCCGCTCACGGGACATATCTTGAGTGCCGGTTGGCCCATGATTAGCGGGGGACTTTACGGAGCTATGGGCGGCGGCGGAGGTCGCGGATCTTTTGGCTGTGGTGGTGGTCCCTTCGGTGGCGGACAACAGTTTGGTCAAAACGGATTTGCCGGGGCCAATGGCTTTGCGGGTCCTTATGGTCCCAATGGCGCCCAAGGAAATGTGGCCTTTGGATTTCCGCAGCAGATGTTCGGTACCCCTGCGGGTGGTGGAATGTTTAACGTCGGATTGGGCGCAGGTTTTCAGCCCGGTTACGGGGCGCAAGCTTATTGCCCGGTTCAGCCTTGTCCCGTTAACGGGCAGTTCGGTCTCGGCGGACAATTTGGTGGAGGACAGTTTGGTGGTGGACAATTTGGTAACGGTGGTTTTCAACAGGGCGGATACAATCCGTTTCAACCGGGCATGGGAACTAACTTAGGATTTAGCGCGGGTGCAGGCTTTGGTGGAATTCCGGGTTACACGGGCGCTGGTGGATTTTACGGCAATGGCGGAATGCCTTATGGTGGCGCGCCCGGAGCAATTCCGGGTTACGGGGCCTCAGCAGGCGGGGCCTGGGCGGGAACTCCGCAGCCATTTGGTGGTCAATCTGGAGGAGCCGGTGGCCAATTCGGAGGACAGTTCGGTGGACCAGGTGGACAATTCGGCGGCCAGTTTGGCGGTCCGGGCGGAGCTGGTGGTCAATTTAACAACTACCAATACCAACAACAAATGGCTCAAGCCCAAGCGCAGCAGTATGCACTGATGGCACAGCAGCAACAACAACAGTACCAAGCTCAGTTGGCACAGCAGCAGACGATCTCAAATCTTTACGGCGAGATGCACAGCCTGAACGCGCGGATTCAGTCGGCACAAACCCAGTACCAAAGCGGCGGCTACTTGGGATTCCAGAGCAACTTTGGTCCTTCGTACGGATCCTCGTCCGGTCAACCGATGCCTTCGGGGCCCTCGGCTTCAACGCCCCAACCTTTTCCTTACCAGCAACAGCAACAACAACCCGGCGGAGCGGTCCCCGCATTCAGTCGGTAGTTGGAAAGAAATCTTAGTTTGATCCCAAACCTGAATTGTGGAAAATAAGGGGCCGAAAGGCCCTTTTGCTTTAACAGGAACACGATGAATTTTAAAATACCCCGCTGCTACGACAGTCATTTGCATCTGGTTCCAACGGGCGAGATGGCGGCGACGCTGAGTCTCTCTCAAGTACAGACCGAATCCGATTTTTCAAATCTTGCGATTAAGCCGATTTATTTTCGACAGGACTGGCTCGTGGGTTGGGGTTTTGATGATCTCAAGTGGACAGGCGCGCGATCTTTGGATCGATTGACTTTAGATCGGCACTTTCCGGATAAGCCGGTTTCATTCACTCGCCGAGACGGTCATGTGCTCTGGCTCAACACCACGGCGCTAAAAAAACTTTCATTTTTGAAACCTGCTTCCGAGTGGCCCAAAGATTTAATTCCCTACGTTGATTTTGCCGAGGATGGTTTGCCCACGGGTCTGCTGCGCGACCGCGCTTTGGATTTGGTTCTGTTTGCAATTCCAAAGGCCTCGGATCTGCAGATAAGGTCTTATTTTCAAGTGGCTTTTGAACGAATGCTCCGGAGTGGATTCACCCACGTGCGGGAAATGATGGCGACTCCACAAATGTGGGAAGTCCTTTTGCAAATGGACCAAGCGCGTGATTTAAAAAACTACGTCGAGCTTAATTTTCATTGCCCCCACTTGGATCAACTTTCAGAAACTATTGAAATATATAAGCAGGCCTGTCGGACTGCGACCAAACGCTTGCGCCCCGTCGCGATCAAGATTTTTATCGATGGCGCCCTGGGTTCGAGCGGAGCTTTCTTAAGTCGGGATTACGACGACGGTCCCCACCAAGGAACTCTTCTTTGGCCCGCCAAGGAGATTAAAGAAGCGATTCGAAAATTTTGGATGGAAGGTATTCCAGTCTCTCTGCATACGCTCGGGGACGGGGCCTCGCTCGTCGCACTTAAAGCCGCGCAGGAGTTGAGACTCGAAAATGTCGTCGGCCAATTGCACCTCGAGCACGTCGAAGTCATGACCGATGAAGCTATAAATTTAATGAAGGGCTTAGATGTGGTCTGCCATATTCAGCCCAGTCATTTCTTGTCGGACAAAGACTGGCTTATTCAAAAGCTGGGAAGTCGCGTGCGGGATTGTTTCCCATGGCAACGCCTGGAAAACGCCGGGGTGCCTTTCTATTTTGGCAGTGACACTCCCATTGAACCGCCCGATTTAAAGCTGACTTTGCGCGCCCTTAAAGAATCAAAAAAATTTGGAATTCCGCCAATGAAAATGGATTGGATGTATCCCCACAGCCACCCCGACACTCACTGGGGAGATCGGTGCTGGACCGAAATCAGCCCCGAGGCCGAGGTTCTAAAAGTGGTGATTGATGGTGAGGCTATCGTTTGATGACAAGTTTTTTGTCTTTCAAACCGTGAACCACGATGGCAAGCACAGCAATACCAATTGCGCCACCAAGAGTACGAAAGACGACGGAATCTTTTGTAAAAGTCCCAGAGCCCGGGCTTTGAATCAAGCGCTCTTTTTCTGAAGTCACCGTGTAAAAATCGGCTTGTCCTGTTTTACAGTGCGTCGGCAAAATGGGGACAATCAATGCATTTTTCAAGTTCAACAGGCGCGCGTCCAATAATTTCTCCGCTTTGCAATCGTTTTGAATCCAACTTGTTTGGTGGGTCTCTGCGGACTTCGAAAGAATTGCCGCGAAATCCGCCGCCGTCCCCCAAAAAATTACCGGCGCCCAAACCGAAGAGTAAGCCATCCAGTGGTGATTAATTCCTGGATCCGAGCTGAGCTGCGAAACGGGATCCCCATCGCGCAGGATCTGAATGTCTTCCCAACCTTTTCTAGATGCTAAAGAACCTGGATTATCGGCCACTCCCTCTTGGGTTGGGTTGGTGGTTTTTCCTTTGATCTGCAATTCAATTTCCTGGGCCACTTGAGCATGGCGAGGCGTCCATATTTTAGTTTTTAGCTGCCGAAGAAACTGAGTCCAAATTTTATTTCGAAAATGCGGTTGAGCCTCAATTTTCTGGGTGGCTTTCTCGAGGGCCAGGTCTAAACCGGGATCTGCCATTAAATTTGCCAGTTGCGCCAGTTCATAGGAACAGCCCTGAGATCGTTCTTTGAAATTCTCAACCGAAACCGCAGGGTGCCGCAAGCAAAGTTGATTCAAGGTTTGAGCTAAAGCCATCTTAGAATTTAAAAAGACTAAAATCGATAGAAATAAAAATTTCATTGAATGCTCCTGTGTCAGGAATTCCGCCAAGAATTCAGTAAAATTGGATTGTTTTGCGGGTTTTTGAAATCGCCATTTCCGTGCCATCTTGATTTTGGCGATTTTGAAGAACGGCATGCAGACGCCCCACCGAAGTTACGAAGCGATCGACTTTGTCCTCGGGGACTAAAACAGCAAACTGCTGTGGATTTAGTGGGGCTCGCACCATGCGGAGATTTCGACCCACCAAATGACCTTTTTCAGACCGGTCTTCCTTGACCAGGTAGATGTTGACGATGGCCTGGGAGCCAACAATCGAGTCAAGGGATTGGTGATTTTCGAGTTGCACGGGAATTAAAACAAAACCGGCTGGGATTAGCGTGTCGGGCTCGGGCAGTGCGATTTCAGGGTTTGCAGCTGAATTTGAAAAACGGGGAGCTATCGAATTCAACCCGATTAAGAAAAGCAAAACTGGAATTCCGATGACCAGAATGCGATCCATTGGCTTGTTATAAAACTGTTTAACTTTTTCGAAAGTTTTCATAAAGGTCCTTGCAGAAGCTGCAGACCAATCCTAAAAATTGAACTGAGTGCGGCTATAAATCCCGCGAAAATTAGTAGAATCCAGACAGCTTCTAAAAGTATTTGACCTGCGCAGGAATAACGGCAAAGGCCGAACGTTCTCTCTTCAAGCTGACGCCGCACTGGACATTTTTGTTTTGATCGAAGGGAATCCATTTTTTATATCCTTTGGCTTTTTGCTGGAATCGAGCTTGCCATTTTGCGCCCAACGTTTGGCGACGGGTGAAGTTCGGGGTCAATTCGTATTCGGGAAAAGGGTCCGGACTATTGCTCTTTTGTACCGCCAGCCGGACAGGGCTGGATTGAAAAGATTCTAAGCGCAAGTTAAACAAGTGACGTTCGCGATTCTTAGTTTCCAGACTGCGATTCCGCAGTTGCAGGTGAAAGTCAGAGATCGCCGCTGACAAGAGAGCTTTTGAGCCCCAGATCAGTTTTCGCTGAATTTGAATCATAATTCTTCTTTGCAGTTGGATGCGCTGGATGGAAAGTCGGGCCGCGGTCGCTGCCGGTGCGTTCGCCGTCGCCATTGCTGCGGCCAGAGCGGTTTTGGCGGCCATCATTTGCATTCGCAAAGCTTGCGCCGTTCGGTTGAGATCAAGAAGGCTTGAAATATTTTTTCCAACTTTTTCTTGGGCGGGGATCAAAGTTTTACGGCAAATCTGTCGGTCCGTCTTAACTTCCCGTAGTTGAAGCAGCTCCAAAATTACCCAGCCAGAGAGCGCCACAAACAGGGGCAGCACCATCAACAGAAGCAAGACCGAGAATCCGCGGGAATTATTTAATTTTGGCCTGGAGCCAGGGATCGGGTTCGGAAATTTTAAACACACGACGAACTCCTTGCAAATTTGATTGAAGATCCAAGGACACTCCGGCGCTCTGTTTTTGGATTCGAAGTAGTTTCCATTGACCCGGCAGAAAAGCGATTTTGTTTTGGAACTGCCTCCGGCATTCGCTGATGCGGGTTTCGGATCGCTCACAGACCAAGAGTTCTTGGGTTAAACTAGAAATTTCTAATCGAGCCCACCCCCACAGCAGGGAGACTGACAATCCCACGGCTAAAATTATCAGAATCGGCATAACAACTATGGACTCGACCAGAGAAGAACCTTTTGAATTGTTAATCTGCATCGGCATCCGATTCGCTCGAACTCTTTCGTTGGACACTGCCGCTCATAAAATTTCGCAGGTCTTTTTTGTTGAAACTGCTGGCGCTGGCTTTTGGTGTGGCCAAAGTGCCATTGATATCTGCCCCTAAGGACTGGGCGACTTTTGCAAATTTGACGTTCAGACTTTGACCGATCAATCGAACCGCAGCCATCGTGCCGACGGCCAAAATCGCGACCAGAATAAGATATTCGATCAAGCCTTGGCCGGACTGATTTTTAACGGGATTTTTAGAGCTTAGCATGGGACCTCCGATAAAGAGGTCCTGTGCAAAACAGAATTGGGTCTTACTTGCGACTAATTTTTAGTTGGTAAAAAGAGAAACCGAATCTCGGATCTTATTTCTTCTTTTTCTTGAGTTTAGTTTTTGGCGCCATTTTTTTAGGAGCCGGCTTCTTAGCTTTAGCGGGTTTGGCCGTTTTGGTCGGCTTAGCCACTTTTTTTGACGGAGCTTTCGCGGCCATTTTGACCTTGGCTTTTTCTTTAACGGCTTGAGCTTTGTTTTGTACGGCGACTTTAGCTGCGACCTTGGCCTCTTTTGCGGCGACTTTTGCTGCTATTTTTTCAGCGAACACTTTAGCCTTCACGGCGGCTTTCTCGGCGGCGACAACTTCGGCTTGTTGTTGTTTAGAAGCTTGTTTTTCCGCCTTAACGGCTGCTTTTTCAGCGGCTTTGCGGGATTTGCGCGAATTCACGATGCGTTCAAGAATTTCATAAGCTTCGCGCTGCAGATCGTTTTCAAAAACAAAGCGGTAAAAGCCCTCAATTTCGGGACTTTGACGGAATTTCTTTAAACTGGTGGGGATATTGTCAGATTGGACGAAATCAATAGAGCTTCCATCTTTGGAGAGTTTAACTTTTTCCGACACCGTTCACCTCGTTGCGTTAATTAGATCTGAGCGCAAACTAATCGAGGCGACCTTCGGGGGTCAAGGCAAAATGGTTCCTTCAGCGGACGCTTTCAAGTAAGGTGTTTTCGGAGGCGGTCGAGCCCTATGCAAATTCTGGATGGAAAGTTGGTCTCGGAAAGCCGCAGACAAGCTTTAAAGTTGAAAGTCGCTGATTTTAAAAGTCGCTCCGGTCGCGCCCCAAGATTGGCGGTGCTGCTGGTGGGAGAGCATGGTCCCAGCCAGGTTTATGTGCGCAACAAAGTTAAGGCCTGTGAACTGGTGGGGATCGAATCCCACCATGTTGGTCTGTCGGAATCCGTGGATGAGCCGACATTTCTAAAAGCGCTAGGGGCCCTGCAGTCCGACCCCAAAGTCGACGGTATTTTAGTGCAACTTCCGCTACCCCCGCATTTAAAAAAATTGGATCTTGGACAGTTAATCCCGGCCGATAAAGATGCCGATGGATTTACCTATCAAAATCTGGGGCTGGTCGCGGCGGGACTTTTTTCCCAGCGCCCGTGCGTTGTGCCCTGCACTCCGTGGGGTGTGATGTCGATTTTAAAACACTACAATTTAGATCCCAAGGGTATGAACGCGGCGGTGGTTGGCCGAAGTCTTATCGTGGGTCGGCCGATGTCCTGGTTACTGACCGAGGCTCAGGCCACGGTGACCCTGTGCCATTCGAAAACCAGGGACCTGCGGGCGATCACCTCAACTTCAGATCTAGTTGTGGTGGCGGTGGGACAACGCGAATTTTTAGGTCGGCAGGATTTTAAAAAAGGCGCCATCGTGATCGACGTGGGTATTCATGGTTCGGGAAGCGGTGGGAAAATCGCCGGTGACGTCCGCTTTCAAGAATTGGATGGTTGGGCTTCTGCCGCCACCCCCGTGCCGGGTGGCGTGGGTCCGATGACCATCACGTCTCTTTTAGAAAATACGCTGGTGTTGGCCGAAAACCGATGGGTCAGTTCTCAATGAGTGTTACCCCCGTGTTGAACAATGTTTGGTATTTTGGATTGCCCTCGAGCGAAGTTCGTCGGAACAAAATGAAATCGCTTGTGATTTGCGGGGAGCCCGTTGTTTTTTTCCGGAACGAACAAGGGCAAGTCGCCGCCCTGCGGGACATCTGTCCTCACCGGGGAATTCCGCTTTCTTACGGCCAGATTGTTCAGGGCCAAGTCGAATGCCCCTACCACGGCTGGAAATTCAATCGCGAGGGCCAATGCACTCTGATACCCTCGTTGACGAAAGACCAAGATCTGGATTGCCGAAAAATTAAAGTCAAAAGTTTTCCGGTGCGAGAGTCTCAAGGTTTGATCTGGATTTTTCGCGGGGAAAAAGATTTTGATATTTCTAAAGCACCGCCGATTCCGGAAATGAAATTTTGGGATCACAATATTCGACCCAAGTTTTTCAAAGTGGTGAATTTTCCGTGTCACATCGATCATGCGGTCATCGGACTAATGGATCCGGCGCACGGTCCCTATGTTCATAAAAGCTGGTTTTGGCGAAATGAAAAAAACATGCATGAAAAGCGCAAACAATTTGGACCCGTGGATTATGGATTCCAAATGATTCGTCATAAGCCATCAATCAATTCCAAGGCTTACAAAATTTTCGGTGGCGCCCCGACGACGGAGATTAATTTTTCATTGCCCAGTGTCCGTGTGGAACACGTTATGGTCGGTCAGAAAAACTTTATTTCCTACACGGCCCTAACGCCCGTAACGGACAACCTGACACGTGTTTCGCAGATGGCCTATTGGGACCTGGGTTGGCTCGGGCTCGTGAGTCCATTGATTCGTGGTTTTGCCCACGTCTTTTTGGGCCAAGATCAAAGGGCGGTAACTCTGCAGCAAGAGGGTCTGAAGTACGATCCGTCTTTAATGCTGATCAAAGACGCCGACACTCAAGCCAAATGGTACTACGGGTTGAAAGAAGAATTATTAAAATCTCGAAGCGAAAATCGCACCTTCCTTAACCCTGTTAAAGAAACCGAGCTCCGATGGCGCAGTTAATCTGGTCTTTTCTGATGGTGTTTGCCTGGGGTGCAGATCGTAAATCGGCCCCGGAATCTTTGCTTCGTTTTGAATTTCTCAAAGGGATTGAATTCGAAGGGACTTTTTAATTCAAAAAAACTCGCTTGGGTGGAATTTCGGGTATTTATTACGATGCCGAGGCCAGCCTTTTGTGGGCGGTTTCCGACGACCGCGGTAAATTTGGCGCGCCCCGAATTTACAAATTTATTTTAAAAAAAGAGCTCAGCTTAGAATTGGTCGATGTCGTTTTTGTGAAAGACAAAGATAAAAAGCTACCGGTTTATGATCTGGAATCGATTTCGATGCTGCCGTGGGGAAATTTTTTGGTCAACAGCGAGGGCGACGACCGGGCAAGACCGGCGCGTTTACCCCGACTGATCGAGGTAAAAACCAATGGCGATTACGTGCGTGATTTTCCGTTACCGGAAGTTTACCTGCCCGGAAAAGTGGGGTCGGCTCCCCAGGGTCTGCGGACCAACTTTGGGTTTGAAGCGATGGGAGCCTCGCTGGACGGAAAAAGTTGGATTCTGGGATCAGAGTCTTGGCTCGCGCAAGACACCGAAAACATTTCGCGCCTGCAGAAATACCAGATGAAAGAGGCTTGGGTTCTGCAGCCCACGGAGTCAGCTTTTTATTATTTAAATTTCGAAAGAGGATTTCTGAACGGACTGACGGAGATCCTGAATTGGAAAGACGACCGGTGGCTTTTTCTGGAGCGCACCGTGGATTTGGAAGGCAATGAAATCACAACGCCGGGACAAATTCTGGAAGCCCGTATTTCCGGACAAGATCCTGTCCGAGGGCACCAAGTTTTGGATTTTAAAAAACTGAAGGCCAAAAACGTGGCTTTTAAGGGTAACTACGAAGCAATGGTGCTGGGACCTGACCACGCCCAAGGACGCATTCTAATTGTGGCCAACGACAATAACTTTGAAAAAAAAGCAGCGACGCAGTTTCTTTTCTTTGCGGTTAAAGACGAGCCCACACGATGAAAGATTGGCATTTAAAAAAGGGAGCTGAGCTCCGGGTGAAGTCGGGACATCCTTGGGTTTTTGCGAGCGAGCTAACAAACTCTCCGACGGATACGAATCCCGGAGGGCCCGTGCGACTGCTCGATGCCAAGGGGAACTTTGTGGCCACCGGCTACGGCAATCATCACTCGCAAATCGCATTTCGCGGTTTAAGCTGGCTCAAGGACGAAGAGGTCTTTGAATCTGGTGTGTTGGTGGAACGAATCGCCACGGCCTTTCGTTATCGATTGAAAATCCAGTTTCAGTTTTCAAGCCGTTTGGTTTTTAGCGAGGCCGATGATTTGCCGGGCCTCATTTTGGATCGCTACGTCCTGAAAACCGGAGAGCAAGTTTTGGCATTCCAAGTTTTGACGGCGGGCATGGATCGTTGGTTTGCCGAACCTCTGCGGATCCTAAAAACGGTGGTCGAAGAATTAAAAATGGATTGGCAAGAGACCCTGGTCGTCTCTCGTAATGACGTGAATATTCGAAAACTTGAGGGGCTTAAGGTCGAAGAAGCCAAAGTTTTATGGAATCCCAAAAACTTGGAATTGCACGACGTCGACGTCTTGGTGAATGATTTATTAGCACCCAAGAATTCTTTGGCCCTGTCGGTGGATTTAATTGAAGGTCAAAAAACAGGTTTTTTCTTAGATCAAACCAAAAACATAAAGCTTGTGATCGAAGCTCTTCGCGCCCGAGCTCCGCAGCTGCGGGGACGGACGTTGCGCGTGTTGGATTTGTGCTCTTACGTCGGGAACTGGAGCTTGCAGTTGGGACACGCGCTAAAATCCTTGGATTTAAAGGCCGAACTGACGTTGGTGGATGTGTCGGCTCAAGCTTTGAAATTTGCCAAGAAAAACACCGCTTCGCTCGGATTTGAAACTCAAGTCCTCGAGCTCGATGTTTTGAAAGACCTGGAAAAATGGCCCGAGGGTCCCTTCGATATTGTTGTTGTGGATCCGCCGGCTTTTGTGAAAAATCGCAAAGATTTGCCCACCGGAGAACATGCTTATATGAAATTAAATACCGAAGCCTTTAAACGCACGCATCCAGGTTCACTGGTTGTGAGTTGTTCCTGCTCGGGTTTGGTAAGTTCGGAATTGTTTGAGGGAGCACTTTCGAAAGCTCTGCGCCGCACGGGGCGACGGGGCGCCTGGGCCCAGACAGGGGGTCAGGGCGAAGACCATCCGGTCCGAACTCATTTTCAAGAGGGTCGTTACTTGAAAATGGTTCTGACCGAAATATTAGAACCATTTAATCGCAAGAAATAGACATCGATCGGTCGTTGTTACCGAATCTCGTGGTCGGGTATTCATCGCGCTCGATTCGACCACCGACGCCACTATTCCAGGGCGGTTGACCAGATCCTTGGAATCGGTTCTGGAAGCGACCAAAATTTCGAACCTCTTGATTAACCAAGATTGTCGAACCACGAGACAAATTAATTCCCGCAGCCATTTGGGTTACAAGATCCGTAGAACAAGTGATGCGAACCACGATACGCTCCTGATGACTGCGGCGAGCCGGAGTCAAAGTCACGTCCCGATATTGTCCGACACGTAAAGTGTTTGCTGTGATTTTCTCAAAACGTCGTCCGCCTTGACGGAAACGGTCATCTCGAATGTTACCATCGTTGCAAATCACGAGCGTGTTTTGCTTGTCGCGGCTCAAATCACCAATGACCGCCAGCTCGGCGCCATCGATCATCGTGATGGATTCATTCGAACTTTGAAAATTAGTTCGAGTTGAATCGGCGCAGCCAATTCTAATTTTCTCAAAATTTCCACGGACCGAAATTGGGTAGCCCGGAATCGTTAGAATTGCTTGGGCTCCGGCACCGGTTCCGCGAGTCGACAGTTTCCGAACTTCAAAATCACCGGGCAAGTTCTGGTTCCAGCCGAAGCCTGTGCCACTTTGGTTGCCGTTTTGATTTCCGTTTTGGTAGGGACCTTGCTGACCGTAATTTGGTCCAACGCCCGCGTGACCGCGTTCGCTGTTGTCTTTCTTTGTGCAGGCTGCGGTCGCCATCATCGCGACCACTAGGCCCATAGCCATTTGAGAACGCATTTTCATCTCCTTCGTTTGTAGTAAATTCTCGACGGGCCCTAAAGCGTCACCCTTTTTTAGGGTGGCAGACGCTTTATGCGATCCCATCATTCAACGACGAGGAAATGAGCAATCGAGAGGCCGGGGGCTTTGGATCGTCCGCTAGGCTTTGGACAGTCCGCTAGGCTTTGGACAGTCCGCTAGGCTTTAGCTTGATGAAGCGCTGAAATCTTGGAGACGTACTCTTTTAAGGCCGAGTTCTCCTGTTTCAAAACTTGAATTTGCGTCAAGGCTTGTTGGAGATGGCTGTAGTAATCATTGCTCTCGATTGATTTTTTATCGAGGGCCAATTTCAACTCCACCATCTTTTGTTCGGCGGCGGCCGAAAGCCTGCGGATCATGTCGTTTTGTTGGTTGGCGTGAGCTTCAAAACCCTCAACAGTTTCGGTCAATGTTTGGGCTTCTTCATTGAGGTCTTTGATTTCTTTTTCTTTAGCTTCCATCGCGCGGTCTTTAACTCGGCAAAAGTTATCGAGCTCGTCCACCCGCAGTTCCAAAGCTTCAATTTTTTCGCTTTGTTCGCTGACCTTGTTGGAACTGCCGGACTTTTCTTGATTCCACTGACTTAGGTCGAGCTGATATTTTTCGCGGGCTTTAGAAAGTTCCTCGCGAATGTCTTGGTTCAGGGCTTGTGCGAGTTCGATTTCGTTGCTGAGAGATTTATTCTTTTCAACCAGGAAAGAATTGTGCTTTCGTTCTTCGTTCACCAGTTGGGCTGCGCGGGCGCGAGACTCTTCGATGTCGAACTGTAATTTTAAATTTAGTTCCAGTGCTCTTGCGAGATCGGTCGACAAGCGCACATTGTTCTGTCGTTCGCTCTCGAGCATTTCGGTCATGCGGCGGATTTCTTGCGACATCTCGCCCTGAACCAGCGAAAAAGTCTCGAAAGATTTCATCCGCTCCTGAATCTGTTCCTGAGCCACTTTCCAATCATCCTGCGTTCGGCGAAGTTGGGATTGCAACTTATCAAAACGTTCGTTTGTTTTTTCATTGGGTCGATCCAGATTCGATTCCATTCGAAACCCCGCAGTCTCAGTTTTTACCTCAAGACGGGTCTCGGTCTTTTGACTGAGCTCGTTGAGTTTGCCACAGATCTCGTCAAAGAGTCGTTCGTGTTCCGGTATTGAAGATTTGTTCAAAGGTGAAACTCCTGTGGCTCGAGTTAATGTTAAGGAGTTTTAAGGTCTTTGGTCACGTCTCATTTTGAGACAACCAACAAAATTTGTCATTTTCGCTTGGGTTGCACAGCAAAGGGGGGCCTGGTTGGTGGACTGATTCGTTTTAACAGGCATGTTTGGTGCTTAGTTCTAGAGACGGAAGGTTGGATGTTATGATTCAAGTTCATGCAGAAACGAGCTGGAAAATATGGACGGGTGTTGGCCTTTTGGGCCTCGTTCTCGTTTATCTGGCCACTTTTTCAGCAGGAAGCTTGGTTCAAAAACCAGAATCTGAGGGAGCTGTTTCTTACTCCTACCAAATGCCAAGGGTCGAACCGGTCGAAATGCCTTTTGATTTGTCGGGAAGGCCAGTGAACCGACATGTTGTTGGTCAAACTCCGACCACCGACGAAGTTTCCCCCACTGAAAACTCGACGTTAACGGCGGCGAAGCCTTTGAAGGCTTCGATGGTCAATGGAAAGGTTACTGGAAAACAAGCTGCGGCAGACAAAGCTAAAGCCAAGGCCCTCAAAGTTAAAACTTCGGCGGCCGCTAAAATAAAAGCCCAAAACCAGGCTCGAAAAAAACAGTTCGAGGTCCAAGTTCTTCAGCAGCGCCAAAAGGCATTTCAATCAAGTGCCGAAATAGAAACTAAGGATTTGAACCCGATTTCGGCCACGGGAATGGCACTGGGATCGACTCCCCAGAATGAGCAACCTCAGGAAGACGCAGAAAAAGAAGAAGACAAAGATATCAGTTTAAGCGCGGCTCAATGGCGCACACTTTTGCAAGTCACTCCCTCTGCCGGGAATGTCGGTAAATTGGTCCGAGCTTTAGGCAAAAAGAAGATTGATTTGGGTTCTTATTATCAAATCACGAAAGAACTTTTGCGGGATTCTGCCGTGGATCGCCGCAAAGCGGGAATGATGTTGCTGTCCTCTGTGCCCACGGTCGCAACTTACGAATTTATGGTCACCCAATCTGGTGAAATGAGCCCCGAAGTTCAAAAAGACCTTCAGCGCGAAATCGCCAAGTATTCTCAAGCAAGCTTGCTCCCGACCACAAGCCGGGTGATTTCGACGAGCAAAGATACGGCTGTCATTTCGTCGGCTCTGGGAAATATAACGACGGCGCTCGATAATTTCAAAAAGCAGCCCGCGGCCGGTATGATCTCTTCGCAAGGAGGCTCGAAGCCTCCGGTGGGAGTTACGGCTCAATCCTTGGCGCAATTCATCACGGGATTAAACGCCCTGAGCGCCAGTGAAGATCCCAGTTTAGCTGCACAGGCTAAGAACCTGAGCCTGTCGATTCAAGAAATAAAAAAATAGTTGGCGTAAAGGCCTTTCCTGATCAAACTGGGCTCGATGTCAAACATCGGACTTATTCTGTCATTATTTTTTTCGATAAATTCCTGGGCGGCTTTGCCGATTCCCCAAGGGATGACGTCGTTGGATCGACAAAACGCCGTCGAGAATTTGGGCTTTGGCACCAGTTACAAGTTGCTCGGCAATCCCTATCCCTTGGGAGGTTATCCCGGGTACGAACTGGGTCTGTCGATGGAGTTTTTAAACACCGAAGAAATCTCGCGCTTAGGGGTCACCGCACAGGAACAAGCGACGACTTCGTACTTTGTGATTAGTCTTTCCAAAGGCTTATTTTACGGAGTCGATTTTTCCCTTCAGTTTTCTCCGTTGGGTCAAAGTGAGCGTTTTTCAGGTTTTGGCGGTGCCGTCCGATGGGGATTTGCAGAACTGTCGGATCAACCCGTGCATTTTGCATTGCAGGCCACGGCCAATTCGGCCAGTTTCCAAGAAAAAATAAATACCACCACGCAAAGTTTGGACTTAGTCACCGGCTACACGCGCGAAGCCTGGTCGCTTTACGGCGGCATGGGTTTGATCCGAACCTCGGGTACTTTTATTGGTGGGACCAACGGCATCACGGATGATCAAAAGACCGCGACCGAATCTGTCAGTTCCATCCAATACTTTGGCGGACTAACCGTGAACGTCTTCGATTATTTCATCGCGCTTCAAGCCAACCGGGTGGCCCAAAATAATTACTCTTTAAAGATTGGCGCCCGGTTTTGAGATTTTTCAATCAAAGTCGTGGTGGAGTGACCTTGATGAAATTGCAATGATTTCACTTCACCGCCGTAACTTTGTACGAAAGCTCCCCCTGCGATTTGATCGACTTTCCAATCGCCACCCTTAACCAGGACATCGGGTTTGATTTTTTTGATTAAGGCTTCGGGAGTTTCTTCGTCAAACAAAAGAGCGTAGCTCACGCATTCCAGGGCAGCCAAAATTTCAGCGCGATCTTGCTCTTTTTGGATGGGTCGCGCCGGACCTTTGAGCACTTGAACGCTTCTGTCCGTATTGAGCGCCACGATTAAATGAGTGCCCAGAGCTCGGGCCGCTTGCAGATAACGAACGTGTCCCACGTGCAAAAGATCAAAACACCCATTCGTGAAAACAATTTTGCGGGACCCTTCAAGCTGAGCAAGTTCCGCTTCAAGCTGAGGCCAAAGAAGTTTTTGGCCCAATTACCGGGTTCCCGAAGAAGTTGGGGGAAGTGAGTTCTGCAACTCGACGCCCAGCCAGCGTCCCAATAAATCTTTGCCAGCGATCAAAGAAATGATCGGAATTATTACTAAACCCGTGGCCACGATGATTAAAGAGCGAAGCGAGGTTTTAAGCAGGTAAGAAGCTGTGTTGAATTGCTCCGGAGTGCCCAGGCGAATATCAAAAACCCATTCTCCGGTGGTTGCACCCAGGCCCATGCGATGGATTACCAAATACATCCACGCCAAAATGGCAAACAAGGCGCCCAAAGAAGAGTAAAGCATCGGACTGGCCTCGGGATCTGACAGCGAAGCCATCAAATCCACTTTGGTCACCATCAATAAAATAATCAAACAAGTCAGGAAAGCGGCCGTTAAAAGCATTCCGTCTAAAATCAAAGCCGAAAGACTGTAGTTCGTGGTGGTGGCGCTGACGGATTTTTCTTTTTGAGTTTTAGATTGCGCTTGGGTGCGTTCTTTAAAATCGAGGTTTTGCCGATTCAGTTCGGCTAAAATTTTATCCGCATTCGGCAAAGGCTCGATCGGCATCGACGCCGGAGTTTTTAGCAACGACTTGCGCGGAAGTGCAGTTTTTAATAGCGGAGTCGACAGAGCCGTGGCTCCCAGGCCTCCGTCATTTCTAGTTTCAATTCTGGTGTCGTTTTTAGATTCCAAGATTTTGGCTTTGAGCGCTGGCTCAATGGGGGTTGGGGCCTTTTTGGGACCAGATTCTTTGTGAAAGCCCAGACCTTCGTTCAGGGGGCGAAACTCAAACTCTTCAAATGGATCACTGTCTTTGTGATTGTCCTTCATGCGATGTCCCCCCAAAGTGTCCAGCCTCGTACTTTAGAGCTGAGACCAACGCGATGCAAGCCGTTTCGACCCGCAAAACTTGTTCCCCCAAGGTCACCGGAAACATTCCCCAAGATTGAATCCATTCGACCTCGGTGGGTGAGAATCCGCCCTCGGGTCCGACAATCAACCAAAGTTCTGCCAGATCAGCGGGAATTCCCTGGCTCAGTTGAGAGCGCAAGGTAACGGGAGTTTCACCCTCGTAAGCGAGAAGACCCCAGTGATTGGGAGTTCGGTTAATTTTGGCCTTAAGCTCGCCGATTGAGCACGGCGCAGGCAACTTCATGAAATCGCCCCGGCCCGATTGTTGGGTGCTTGATGTGATGATTCGTTCCCATCGTTCCGTGCGGCCGTCTGAAATTTTATTTTTGCTTCGCACAAAACTATTTTCGGAAAAGAAAAGTTGGACCTCGTGAACTCCCAGCTCGACGCATTTTTCCAACAAGGATTCAAAAATCGGAAAGCGAGGAACCGACAGGGCCAGAATAATTTTGGGATTGGGTGCTTGGGGCAGCACACGAGAAGTTAAAATTTCAGCACGGGCGGATTTCTTGTGATCTTCTTTGACCTCGACCAAATGGGCTTGGCCTTTTCCGTCAAGAATTTCAAATCGAGAACCCAAGGTCATGCGGCAGACGTCAAAAATATGGTGGTGCACATCACCTTTTATTTCCACCCAGCGGCCTTCGATGGAATCTTCGGGGACCCAGTATCGTCTCATGCATTTTTCCTTAGCCAGTAGCCGATCCAATCTTCCATTTCCCAACGTCGGTGGACCGTCCAAGGCGAATCTTTGATGAAGCCATCAAAAAAGATTTGTTCGCGCTCGGCTAAAATTCCCGTGCAGAACAGATCGCCGTTGGTTTTTGTAATCCGCGCCAGATCCGCGCCCAAGCGAATTAAAACCCCGTCGATGATGTTGGCGACAACAGTGTCGAATTGGTCTTCGAGCTCATCGATTTGTTGATCCAGAATTGAAACCTGGGAAGCTTGATTGCGCGCTACATTCTCTCGAGCGACCCGCCGGGCTTCCGGATCAATTTCTATCCCGACCGGCTGCAGGTAACCCAAACGCTCACCCAGAATCGCCAGCACGGCGGTTCCGGTTCCGACGTCGAGCAAATGGTTTGAATTTTTATGAAGAACGCCCAGCTCTTGGGACCGCTTCAACAAAAAAGTGGAAGCCATTTTAGTGGTTGCGTGCGTTCCGGTACCAAAGGCCATTCCGGGATCAATTTGGATCGTGTGTTGCTCATCCACGGGGCTTTCGAGCCAACTGGGTACGATCCAGTAGGGACCCGCAATGGCAAAGGGTTTAAAGCCCTTTTTCCATTCTTGGAGCCAATCTTTTTCGATCTCTTCGAAAATCTCGCAGATAATACGGGAATCCATTTCCTGCACGCGATGAAAATAATCTTCGCTTGGTTTGTTTACGAAATAGGCATCAAAATCACGGGCTTTTTGGGGCACCAGGTGGGGTTCGTAAGTCAAATCAGATTGAGTAAAAGCCAAAACTTCCGAGAGCCCCGTCGCGCCATGGTCGAAGCTCAATTGGGTAATAGGATCTTCTAAATGATCAGGCACCCTGAGCAGGCGAACCCGGCTGTAAGTTTTGTTCATAGCTTTAGGTTTGATTAAATAACCTAAGACGCATCCCGGAGCAGCAAAAATCCCGCTGGACAGCCTAAATATTTCATACCAAATTTTTCAATATGAAACGAGTTGGTGTTTTTATACTTTTAATCATGGCATTTCCCGTCCAAATCATGGCTTGGCCCAAAACCGCTTCGGACGCTCTTAATTCTCGGATTGATTCTTGCCTCGGTCGCTATGGATGCACCATCACTGGGAACGCCGGGGTTTGTCGAGATTCTTCGGATCGCGGGGGTGGGGGGCGTTCGCCGACCTCGTGCCATCTGAAATGCAAGGCCATCGATATCGTCAGTGTCCGTTGCAATCAATCCGGATCATCAAGCAACCACGAGAATTTGAAGCTTTTGCGCAGCTGTCTGTCGGGCCTAAACTATTCGGCTTGCTATGCGGGTGAGGGGCCTTGCACGAGCGATCACCAAGATCATCTGCACATTGGCTTGCGCGAATTTTTCGGCTGCCGTGGCTGATCTCTACTTAGAGATTTTCAAATCGATCACATCGCCGGTCATGATTCCAGTTTGATCGAGCATCGGGTAGTTGTCGCGCGACAGGATTTTGGTCTCGCGAGCCACGGCCAAATTATTTTCCACGAAAATAATTTTCAAGGTCCCCACCGGAATGCTCAGTTCGCCCAAGGGATTCACGCCCGTGGATTCTCGAATAGAGACTTTGCGAACTGCGGTTACGATAAGATCGGGCTTCAAGGGACCGCCCGCATCCATTTTAATGTAATAGTCTTTGTAAACAGGATCCGTGTCCGCGAGGGGAATGTTTCGACGAACATCGATAATCCGGGGATCATCGGCAAAGCCGTTAGAAATAAAACCCATTGCGGCCATCAGTGAGAACCAAAACTTCATGCGCATACATTCCCTCGTGTGCGTTTGACTGCTTATGGTTCTTGTCGGTGTCTCAAAATATTACTTAAAGAGTTTTTCGGCGCTCAACACGGGAAGGTTCTTTTTCGAGGACTTTTGTCGACGTCGGGTCGGGGATTTTGCCGATTTCGTGCTGAGCTTTGATTTACGGGGGGCCTTGGCGCCCAGGCGTTTGCGACGGAGTGGATGGATGTGGCTTTGATCATCGTCGGCCAGCTCCATCTCAAAGCCGTCCTCAATCAGTTTTGGAGCTTGTTGTTTGTCCTGTTCGTAGAGATCGGGAATAAAAACTCGGTTGGCGGCCACGTCGTTCAAATAAACGATTTGGCCACGTTCGACATTTCCGATCCGCAGTCGCCCAATCGCCACGCGCTGAAGTTTCATCACGTCGAAGCCAATTTTTTCGAACATCAAACGGATTTGACGATTTTTACCTTCGGTGATGACAATCTTTAGCCAGTCGTACTGGGCCGTTTTTTTCTCGCCGGACTTCTTGATGCGAGACACGGCCAAAGCTTTCACTTTTCCGCCGATGATCGAAACACCCCGGCGCAGTTTGTTCAAATGATCTGCGGTGGGTTGGCCATCCACTTTCACCAAATAAGTTTTAGTAATGTCTGATTTCGGATTCATGATCTTTTGCGCCCACTCTCCGTCATTTGTGAGCAGCAGCATGCCCTCGGAGTCCCAATCCAAACGGCCCACGGGGAATACGCGTGTTGGCATACCCTCGATGAAATTGCCGACCGTCGGGCGACCCAAAGGGTCATCCATCGTTGTTAACACACCTTTTGGTTTGTGAAAAAGAGCGTAGACCGGAAGACCTTTGGCTTTTAAAGGCTTCCCTCCCACGATGATTTTGTCTTTCTTGGGGTCGACCCTAACTCCCAACTCATAGACCTTTTTCCCGTTGACGGTGACGGAGCCTTCTTCAATGAGGCGGTCCGCCGCTCGCCGACTTGCCAACCCGGAGTCAGCGATGACCTTGTTGAGTCGAGTTTGCGATTTTGCGTCGCCGTAGTCATTGGTGCGGTCGTCGTTTGATTTTGGGCTGTTTGTTTTTGAATTGGCAGATTCCATGGATCACTCTTTCGAAGCGGCGTTAATC
>JAYUPS010000308.1:0-20597 GCA_043759945.1 Bdellovibrio sp. | reverse complement strand
ACCTCGACCAAAAGCCGCTGCTTTATCGCCACCGCCGCTTTTGAAAGCGAGTTTGCGACCCCCGTGGTGGAACTGCAGGCCTGGAGAGATCGTTATTTAATTCGCTATGATTTGGGACTTCGATTCGTCCAAAGCTACGAGAAAATTTCGCCCCCGATGGCGCGTTTTTTAGATCGCCATGCTTGGTTAAAGCCCCTTGTTAGAAGCCTGTTGAAAGTTGTTTTATGGACCGCGCTCACGGTTGAGCAAAGGAGTCAGAGTGGATCACCGAAAAAAGTATGATTACGCCGTTATCGGTGCTGGTTTAACCGGAACGATCATCGCTAAGGGCTTGTCACGCCAGGGCGCCAAAGTTTTATTGTTGGAGGCCACGGAAATTCCGGGGGAATTTAGCGGGATGACGCCCTTGCCAGACACCGCCGAGAATTTAAAAAATTTAGAGTTTTTTCAGTTGGCGAGTGGTCTTTCAATTTCTATCGATCATCAGGAGTTTAGGTTGAAAACTTATGACTCTGGTCAGGTGAAAGAGTTTTTGGGTTTTGGCATTGATGCTCCCGAGTACGTCAATTTGATGTTACCTTTTTTAGCGGCCGCTCAGCTTTCCCTGGAGCCCGCCAAAGAATCCTGGCTCGCAAAGATTCTAGCAGATTACACCGGAGACTTCGAAGCCAAGTCTTATGTCACAGCATTTGAATTCGAGGGCTCAAAGATCAAATCGTTTTTGATCAACGGTCAAACTCGAGCCACCGCAGACCAGATTGTCTTTGCGGGCGACCTTCCGCAGTTGTCAAAATTAGTTCCCGTAGAACATTGGAGCCCCAAGAATCTTTCAAAATTTGGTAAAATGAGGGCCTGGACCGCCGTCGGTCTTGATTTAACTCACCAGAATTTTGAAATGAACACGACCGATTCTGAAAATTCCTCTCCCGAGCTGTGGATGCTTAAGGGTACGCCCCAAGATCTGCATGCGCCGTGTGTGGGATTCATTGCCCCTGATGGCGAAACGTCGCAATGGATGACATGGATTAAAGATATCGATGCCGAGGACACCGAGGAAGTCGGATCCTGTTTGAAACGAATCAAGCGTCAGATCAAGCAAGCTTTTCCAGAGCTCCTGACTAAAATTGATTTCGAAAGAATTTACATCCAACCCGCATGGGCGATCACTTCCCCAAATTTTGACATGCTTCCAAATGTTACTAATTTGCAGGTGGCTTCGAGCCAACTGGCAAAGCAGCCCGGAATTTTGGGCGCCGTGGAACGCGCGACGGTTGTTTTGAAAGAAATGGGTTTTACCGAAACTTCTTTTCCAGAACTACAAATTCAAGGGGCTGCTTCGGAATCCCCAAACGAGGATCGTCACCAGGAAATGGTCGACGCTCCCCTGTGAGCTTATATCCCTGACGAAGATAGTAATTAATCAAAGTTTCTCGTTGAGAAAAAACTGTCATCTCGATCGACAATAAATTTTGCGACCGCGCTTCTTTCTCGGCGGCTTCCATCAATAGTTTTCCAAAACCTTTGTTTTGAATTTCGGGATTTACGGTGAGCATTCCAAGATAAAGCTTTTCGCCTAAATTTTCGATTCGCACGCATCCCAGTAAAAACTTACCGTTGTCTAAAACCAACATTTGGCTTTTGGGCATCGTTATAAGTTCTAAAATGGCCTCGGCATCGGTCCGCTGCCCATCCAAAAGATCGGCCTCAGTGGTCCAACCTCGCCGAGAGGATTCCCCGCGGTAAGCCGAGTTCACCAAATCCGCAATTTGCGAGGCTTCCTGGATTTCCGCTTTCCGAACTTTATACCGTGACATCATCTTCGAATTATCGCAGAAAACGGCTTAATGAAAGCCCGCCTGGTTCTTTTCCTGATTTTCCTAACGACCGCCGGAATGGCGAGCACACTCTACTATGTTCTAAAGCACTCCTCGGTGTTTCAATCGCAAGCTGCTCGCCAGATGCTCACCCTCTGGGTGGCCAATGTCCCCGAATCGGTCGGCCCTTTTCAAATTCAGGCCGAATCCATCCTGGTGAGCTTCCCGAAACTCGAATCCGATTGGAGTTTACGCCTTGAGGGGGAAAAACTGATCCTTAGACCCAAAAAAGTGGGTTATTCAGCGGCTCCCGGGTCAAAAGCCGCCCTGTCTGAAGAGGGAAAAGCCGAAGCTTGGAAGCTGGCCCAAGGCGAACTTCGCTCTCAAATCTCCGAAGTTCTGAAGCTTCAAAAAAATCCCGATCAGGTCCTAATTCAATCGCCTTGACGTATCGCATCATGTTCGACAAGACCCAGTCCCTATGCTAACTCCATCGAACTAATACACACTCCATGTGGTGATACTGGTGTTCCGATTTTTATCGGGATATTTCTGTCGAGAACTCGACGGACACCCGGGAGGAGGAAAAACCAGAAAGAAGGAAACCCATGGCACAAGTGACCATGAAAGACATGCTCGACGCCGGCGTCCATTTCGGACATCAAATACAGCGTTGGAACCCGAAAATGAAACCCTATGTTTACACAGCTCGCGGAGGGATTCATATCATCGATCTCCAAAAGACTGTTGTACGCGCAAATCTTGCGGCGGAATTCGTCAAAAAGATCGGTGCCGAGGGCGGAAAAATCATTTTCGTCGGAACCAAAAAACAAGCTGTTGAACCCGTTCAAGAAGCCGCTCAACGCTGCGGACAATATTACGTGACCAAACGCTGGCTCGGCGGAATGTTGACGAACTTTGAAACGATCAAAGCTTCGATTGACCGACTTCGCAAAATTGAAACGATGAAAGAAAAAGGCGAGCTCGAGTTCTTTACTAAAAAAGAACGCGCCCGCATGGACAAAGAATACATGCGCTTGAACGAATTCTTAATTGGTATCAAAGACATGAAAGACGCGCCTTCGGCGATGTTCGTGGTCGATCTTCCGAAAGAGCATATTGCCGTTGCCGAAGCCCAGCGCTTGGGAATCCCGGTTGTGGCAATAGCGGATACCAATTCAGATCCACAGAAAATTGAGTACCCAATTCCTGGAAACGACGACGCCATTCGTTCGATCAAATTGTTTGCGAACTTGGTCGCCGATTCTTACTTGGAAGGGGCTAAAGAATATCAGGCCAAACTTCGCACTTCGACCGACAAAGGTTCAGACCTGGTCGCAGAGAAAAATGCAGATGCGGGAACTTCGGATCGTCCAGCGCGCACTCCTCGTCCGGGGACTGCACGTGCAGGCTCACGACCAATACCAAACAAAGATGCCGCAACCACAGTAGAGGCTAAAAAATCCGAAGGACCTTCGGTCATCAAAGTAAACAAAGCACGAAAACTTGTGGCGGCGGGAATGGCTGAGAAAATCGAAATCGAAGCTGAATTGGATGCCCCAGAAGCACCAACTGAAGACGAAACGACGAAGGAGTAACCGCCATGGCTATCTCTGCATCAATGGTTCGCGACCTTCGCGAAAAGACAAGTGCTGGAATGTTGGACTGCAAAAAAGCGCTTGAAGAAACCAACGGGGACTTCGAAGCGGCGGTTGAGTGGCTTCGCGTAAAAGGTCTGGCTTCTGCTTCAAAAAAATCAGATCGCCTGGCTTCCGAAGGCATCGTTACCTCCATGGTCGTTGGTAAAACCGGCGTCTTGGTTGAAATTAATTCTGAGACAGACTTTGTGGCTAAAAATGATGGTTTCAAAGCTTACGTAAAAAACGTGGCCGAACACATCGCCAAGGCTTCGCCAGTTCCGCCAGACGTTGCTACTTTGAGTAACCAGAAATTACCAAGTGGACAAACTGTTGGTGAATCTTTGAAAGAAACCATTTCTAAAATTGGCGAAAACTTAGTTCTTCGCCGATTTGCCCGTTACGACGTCGCTGACATGGTTCATACCTATGTTCATGGTGATGGCAAAATTGGAGTTTTGGTCGAACTTTCAACGACGAAAAAGGGTGACGAAGCAAAAACATTGGCCAACGACATTTGCTTGCACATCGCTGCGATGAACCCAATCTCGCTTTCTATCGACGCGGTTCCACCGGAAGTCGTGTCTAAAGAGCGTGAAGTCCTGAAAGCAAAAAATCTAGAACAGGGCAAAAAACCAGAAATGATCGATAAAATCGTCGAGGGTCAAATTCGCAAATTCTTGGCCGAAAATTGTTTGTTAGAACAAGCTTTCGTGAAAAATCCTGACATCAACGTGAAAGGGTACGTTCAAGAAGTCGCAAAGAAATCTGGGGACACCATCGAGCTGAAGCGATTCACACGTTTTGAATTGGGCGAAGGCCTGGAAAAACGGGCGAACAATTTCGCCGAGGAAGTCGCCGCCCAAACACGCAGTCATTAGTACGGCCTAAATTATTGAACAGAAAGAACTCGTGAAGAAACCAGTTTACAAACGTATTCTTCTAAAATTGAGCGGCGAGGCCCTGGCCGGAACCCAGGGTCACGGCATCAGCACCACGGTGCTGGCGCAAATCGCTCAAGACATCAAAGAAGTGTTCAACCAGGGTGTCGAAATCGGAATCGTGATTGGTGGGGGCAACATCTTTCGGGGAGTAGCGGCCTCGGCCCAGGGAATGGACCGCGCGAGTTCGGATTATATGGGAATGTTAGCGACTGTTATCAATTCTTTGGCGCTGCAAGATGCTCTCGAGAAAGCAGAAGTCCCGACCCGTGTGCAAACCGCGATCGAGATGGCTGAGATAGCCGAACCCTATATTCGGCGAAAGGCCATGCGCCATTTCGAAAAAGGACGCGTCGTTATTTTCGGGGCCGGTACAGGTAACCCCTATTTCACCACGGACACCGCCGCGGCACTGCGGGCGATGGAAATTGGGGCGGAAATTCTGATGAAAGCCACCAAGGTGGATAAAATTTATGACAAAGATCCTGCAAAGCACAAAGACGCGAAGCCCTTTGATCAACTGACTTACATCGAAGTTTTAAACAAAGATCTTCGGGTCATGGATTTAACGGCAGTTAGTCTTTGCATGGACAACAAGCTTCCCATTTTGAGCTTTGACCTTGGTCAACAGGGAAACATTCTTAGAGCCGTTTGTGGGGAACCTATCGGAACACTTGTTAAAAATTAACAAGTCAGTCAAACTTTAATCAGGTGAGGTTGAAATGTCCGCAGAGTTAACGAACAGAACCAAAGAAAAAATGGAAAAGGCGCTGGTCGCCCTTCAAAACGAACTGAAAAAAGTTCGCACAGGTCGCGCGCAAGTTTCGATGCTCGATAATATCCGCGTCAATTATTACGGAAACCCGAGCCCTTTAAATCAGGTCGCCGCAATTTCTTGCCCGGATGCCAAATCATTTTTGATCGCACCCTGGGAGGGTTCAATTTTAAAAGAGATCGAAAGTTCGATCATTAAGAGCGATATCGGGATGACACCCATGAATGACGGCAAGGTTATTCGGCTGCGTGTCCCTGATTTGACCGAAGAGCGCCGCAAGGACCTGGCCAAACAAGTAAAAAAAATCGTTGAAGACACCCGCGTTGCCGTCCGGCTGGTTCGCCGGGATTCCAACGAAGAAGTTAAAAAAGACCTGAAAGATAAAAAAGTCAGCGAAGACGAGGCCAAGAGATCTGAAACAGAGATTCAAAAGCTGACGGACGATTATATCAAAAAAGTCGACGGGATCTCTGATGAAAAAGAAAAGAGCATTTTGACAATCTAATGGAGCAGCTTCCCCGCCATATCGGAATTATTATGGATGGCAATGGGCGCTGGGCGAAATCGAAATTTCGTCCGCGAACCTATGGTCATGTGAAGGGTGCTCGAATTGCAAAACGAATGATCACCCATTGTGCAAAACTGGGGATTCAGCATCTAACTTTGTTTGCCTTTAGCACGGAAAATTGGATGCGCCCTCAGGCTGAAGTCAGCTTCTTAATGAATCTTCTTCGACGTCAATTGCACAAAGAAGCTGACAATTTGGTGAAAGAAAATATTCAGTTCGTGACCATCGGGGATCTGAACGAGTTGCCGTCGGACTTGATACAAGCCGTAAAAATCGTTCAAGAACGCACCGCAAATAATACGGGACTTAAGCTGACTTTTGCTTTGAATTACGGTTCCCGACACGAAATCACCCAGGCCGTCAAAAGTATCGCCCAGCGGGTGAAAGAGGGCGACTTGGATCCGGGACAAATTGACGAATCCACGGTGAACTCCCATTTGCAGAGTTATCCTTTTCCGGATCCAGACCTTATTATTCGCACCAGTGGCGAAACTCGGTTGTCGAACTTCCTGCTTTGGCAATCCGCTTACAGTGAATTGTATTTCACGCCGACTCTATGGCCCGATTTTACCGAGAACGATCTGGATCGAGCAATTTCAGAATTTCAAAAACGCAGCCGGCGCTTCGGTCAAGTGAGTGATGATGTCCGCGCTAACATCTAAAACCGCCCTGCGCCTATTTTCAGCCCTGATTGCGGTCATCATCCTGTTTAGCACGATGATTTATGGGGGCGTCTGGGGATTGCGTGGTCTTTGCCTGATTGTGGTCATTTTGGGCACCAGAGAACTTTTAAGAATATTGTTTAAATCCAATGACCGCTTGATCGTAAAGATTTTGTTTACTTTTTTGATGATGCTTATTTTTGCGTTGACCGTTTGGTCAGTCGAAGTCGCCGCCGTGGCGTTTTGTATGATTGTGGTTTGTTTCTTTTCCGTCAGCTTATGGCTGAATAACGGTTTCCAAGACTTAAACTCTTTAAGTGCCTACCAAACTAAAAGCTTGTTTGGATTTTTCTATCTTGGATTATTGCCCGCGATGGCCTGTCGACTTTTAGATTTGAATCACGGCCCCCTTTGGTTCATCGCTCTTTTAGCATTTGTCTTTGCCGGAGACTCTTGTGCTTACTTTTTTGGAATGATGATGGGAAAAAATCTTTTGATGCCCGCAATTTCCCCTAAAAAAACTGTAGAAGGTGCGCTGGGTGGGCTGGTCGGGTCGATGATTGCCGCAATAATTATCGTTGCTGTGCAGTCGGACTCTTCTTCCGGTCGACTGCCCCTTTGGCCAGTTATTGGTTTGTCGCTTTTTGCCGGAGCTATTGGACAAATGGGCGACTTGTTTGAATCTCTTTTAAAACGAGTCGCAAATCAGAAGGATTCTGGATCTTTTATGCCGGGTCACGGCGGAATCCTGGACCGTATCGACGGAGTTTTATTTGCCGCACCAATTGTTCTTGCCGGCGCCACGATGATTGAAACTTATTTCATTCAAAAATAACTAACTTTCACAGACTCCCATTGATAACATTGAGACATGGAAATTGTACTTAGTTGGATTCATCAAGGTGCCTCGGCTGTTTTCGCTTTCGTTCTGCTTTTAGGCCTGCTAATTTTTGTTCACGAGCTCGGTCATTTTTCCGTCGCTAAGTGGTGTGGCGTGCGCGTTGAGGTTTTCAGTTTAGGGTTTGGCAAAAAGATTTTTAGCTTCCAGCGAGGATTTACAACCTACTGTATTTCTTTGATCCCGTTGGGCGGGTACGTAAAAATGTTTGGCGATGAGCTCAATGCCCAGTTGTCGGACGAGGACAAGCAACATTCTTTCACCCATAAGCCCGTTTCAAAAAGAATCGCTATTGTTTTAGCTGGCCCACTGATGAACTTCTTTTTTGCAATTTTGATTTTCTCGATAGTTGCCTTCTTGGGAGAAGAAGTTCGCGCCCCCATCATCGGAGATTTAAATCCAAAATCAAAATCTTTCGAGGTCGGACTGCGACCAGGTGACAAGGTTTTGAAAGTCGGGAGTGAGCCCGTAACAAATTGGGATGAGTTTCAAGAATTGCTGAACAAGAATACCGGCAGAAGCTCGGACGTTTTTGTACAACGTCATGGATTTGAGAATCCCGTTTCGGTTCCATTGACCCCCGTTGCCCGTCCCAACCCAAACATTTTATCCTTGGATTCCAGCGTCGGAGATCTTGAGGGACTGACCTTTTTTTCGAAGGCTCCCGTTGTCGGCATTCGTTTGGGCACCCCGGCCGACAAAGCCGGTTTAAAGACAGGCGATCGTATCCTGAGTATTAACGGCGCCGACGTAAAACATTATCGGGATCTAGATACCATGATGATTCCCTACCAGGGACAAGAGGTCACTTTTGCGGTCGAACGCTCACCCGTGCCCGATTCGCCGAAACCCGAGAAACTGGAAATCAAAGCAAACTTCCGTACTTTTGCTTCCATTTCAGTATTAGGTTTTGAAAGTTCAGAATTGTATCTGTTCAAAGTGGTCCCTAATTCTCCCGCCGAAAAAGCGGGTCTGAAAGCCGGAGATCGGATTGTAAAAATTGATCAGCTGGAGCCTGCGGTTTGGGAAGAGGTGCTGGAAACAGTTAGATCTTACAAGGGTGATCGGCCTTTGGAAATTTCGGTGCTGCGTGGAGGCGAATCTCACGCGTTTCGTATTTCACCGGAAATGACTTCTCACATGAGCGTTCAGGGAACTGAAGAGCGTCGCTTCACCATCGGAATTAATCCTTGGATTGCGCTCGCAAACCCAGAAACACTTGTGCGACCAATTACGAATCCCATCGCCGGACTTGTTCGAGGTGCTGAGCGCACCTGGGATGTTTCCGTCATGACCGTCGTTTCATTTTTGCGTCTTTTCCAAAATAAAATTTCACCACGAAATATCGGCGGAGTTATTTCGATTGGTCAGGCCGCTCATGAGACTTTGAAGATGGGACTGGCGCAATATTTAACGATGATGGGTGCTATTTCCGTGAATCTTTTTATTCTCAATCTTTTGCCGATTCCGGTTTTGGATGGCGGACATCTTTTGTTTTACAGTATCGAAGCTCTCAAGGGTTCCCCATTAAATATGCGGAAAATGGAAATCGCCCAGCAAGTGGGTTTATTTATGTTGATGAGCTTGATGGTCTTTGCACTCTTCAATGACGTTTCGAGAATATTCGGCATTTGGTAATGATTAAGAATATTCTTGCGGTTTCGACCAGCTCTTCCGTCGCCAGCCTTGCCATTGTGGTTGACGGAGAGTTTAAGTCTGGTTCCACCAATCCGCAGCCGAGAACTCACTCGGACTGGATTCACCAAGGCCTGATTGACAGTTTGGAACAGGCCAATCTATCGATTTCTGACATTGAAGGATTGGCCTTGGATGTAGGTCCTGGGAGTTTCACCGGAATTCGTGTCGGACTTAATTTGGTAAAATCTTTGGCTTTTGCACAGCGATTGCCGATTTTCCAGTTCTCAAGCCTGGACATTTTACTTTCGGAACAAATGCAAAATTCCTATGCTTTAATCAATGCCTTTAAAAACTCTGTTTTCTTTGCCGGTCAAGACCCCAACGGCGAGCCTTTGCCTCCGCAAGTCCAGGGCGTTCGGCAATTGGTTGATTGGCTGGGTCTGATTCCGTCGCCGGAAACGACTTTCCTGGTGGGAGACGGCTTCACAACGATCCCTTCATTGAAACAGCTGGTCTCATCACGACCTTTTTTACGTCCATCCAGTCCAGATCAGGATTTCCCATCGGCAAAACAACTTGGGATTTTAGCGAGCATGATGGATGAAGCCGCCTGGACCAAAGACTGGAAATCCGTTCTCCCCCTCTATCTTCGAGCGTCAGAAGCCGAAGAAAACTTAGGGAAATCATAGATCAAGCAGAGATTTGATCAGCTGAGGGAACGCATGTCAGTTTTAAAAATTTGGTCAGTTGGCTCAGGAAAAGGCGGCGTTGGAAAATCCTTCGTGGCGTCAAGTCTTGGGCTCACTCTGGCCAAAACGGGACACAAAACTTTGCTCGTTGATTTGGATCTTAGTGGTCCGAATTTGCACACGGCCCTTGGTGAAAAACCCCAGCCCAAAAATTTGGATTTGTTCTTTACTCAGCAAGCGAAAGTCTCTGAACTGACTTGCGCAACTCGTTTTCCGAATTTGTCTTTCATCCAAGGGACTTCGTCACCCGGTGAACGCAAAGTGACTGAGCTACGTCAGTTCGTTGAACAAATTCGAAAACTTCCGTTCAAAGTAGTAATATTTGACCTGGGACCCGGTTCCCAAGACATGCATCTTGAGCTTATGAAGCTCAGCGACGAAAAAGTTTTCGTGATGACCCCGGAGCCCTCGTGCATCGAGAAGAACTACCGCTTAATCGAGAACTTCATAATTTATAACTTAGTGAAGCCGGATGAAGCCGATTCCAAAGCCAAACTGAAAGAGGCTCTGGAGCTCTACCGTGCCGAACAAAAACCTTCTCCGGGAAAATTTTGTCACTTCATTCAAAATCATATGGGACGAACTTGGGAACCAGAGCGACCTTTCTCAACCACTCCTGTACGTTTGCTAGTGAATCAAGCGCGTGTGGATGGCGACATGATGCTGGCTTCTTCCGTTGGACTAATTTGTCATCATTACTTTGGCCTTAAGACCAGCGTTTGCGGATCACTGATCTATGACAATGCAGTGTGGCAGTCTTTCCGAGATTCAGAACCGATGCTCTATAAAAATCCTTTTTCTCCTCTGGCAGGGCAGTTTTTAAATCTCTCGAGAGAGATTTTGAAATCTGATTTGTCTGCTTTTCCATTTAAAGCCGTGTTATAAAATCTGTTATGGAGATGAACACGAGGTTCAACTACTACGATATTCTTGAGCTGAGTCCGCAGTGTAACCAAAACGAGGTTACCGATGCTTATCAAAGAGCAAAAGCGACTTACTCCTCGAACAATCCAGCTCTTTATACAATTTTCACCGACAACGAAGCCCGCGAGTATTTGGGTTTGGTCGAAGAAGCCTATTCGGTTTTAGGGAATCGGTCCCTGCGTTCTTTGTATGATGAAAAAATGGCGACAAACCCGAAAGAAAACGTGCAGGTTACTTACGAAACTTTGGTCGAACAAAGCCGAGTGGCTAAAAATCTAATGTTGGTCAAAACTCCACGTTTTAAGTTGAGTTATTCCCCGGATGAAAATTTTGAAAAAGAAATTGCCACGCAGACGAAGTGGGACGGACAGTTTTTAAAGAAAGTTCGCGAGTACAAACAGGTCTCCATCGACACTTTAAGTGAAGTGACCAAGGTCACGTCCTATTACTTGAAAGCTTTGGAAAGCATGGAAATCAAAAGTCTGCCCGCAACCGTCTTTGTGCGCGGATATATCATTCAAGTTTGCCGGGTCCTTTTGTTGGACGAAAAAATTGTTGCTGATTCTTACATGAAAAATTTCCGGGAAAAACTTGGCGCCAACTAACTTTCAAATTCTGTCGATCACTTCTTTGGAAGCGGACGCGGAACTTCGAATCGATAAATTTTTGGGCGGCCATCCTGAAATCAAAACTCGCACCCGCGCCGAAGCTCTGATCACTGACGGGCTAGTTATGGTCAATGGCAAAGTGGTCAAGTCTTCCTATCGGGTTCAAGCCCAGGACTTTATTGTTGTTAAAATTCCCATCGTTATCGTTCATTCCGAATTGCAGCCCTATGACTTCAAACTCGAGATTTTATTTGAAGACAATGATATCATCGTTATTAATAAGCCTGCGGGACTGGTGGTTCATCCCGCGGCCGGTCACGCCAACGACACTCTTGTAAATGCTCTTTTAAATTACTCGAAAGACTTCAAAATGAAATTCAACGAAGCCCGTCCGGGGATCGTGCACCGATTAGATAAAGATACGAGCGGCGTAATCGTTGTCGCGAAAAATGATACGGCCGTCGAGGGGCTGGTATCTCAATTTAAAGCTAGAAAAGTTCATCGTAAGTATGAAGCTATTGTGCAATCGACAGCCTTGGCGCCGATCGGAACGATCTCTAGTTATTTGGCTAGGCATGTTTCCGATCGAAAGCGCTATTCTTCGATACGCGATGAGCGTCGACAGATCGTTCGGGAGCCCGGCCGCGAATATCCCAACGGCAAGTGGGCGGTGACGCACTTCAAGGTTCTTGGCAAACGTCCCAATGGTTTTTCGCTTTTAGAATTACGCTTGGAAACTGGCCGAACTCATCAAATCCGAGTGCACCTGTCGGAAGCCGGAGCACCCGTTCTGGCCGACCCTATTTACGGTCGCGCATCGGGGTTAGATAACTTGCCACGGCTGTGTTTGCACGCTCGCGAACTGGGCTTTAATCATCCCATTTCTGGTCAGGCGCTCTCATTTAACCAAAGTTGGCCGAGCGACATGGAGCCATTGCTAAAGAAATTGGGTTTCCAATGACTTTTTTTGGTGATCAGACTTCGACTTTGGAAACCCTAGAAGAACTTCATCCTGAGCTTTTTTTTAAAACTCTTCAGCAAACTCACAGTGATATCATTTGTCAGTTTAAAAAAGATTCGCCGGAAAATGGCGGCGAAGGCGACGCACTTTGGACGGAAGATTCGAACGTGGCTTTAGCCGTATCAACGGCGGACTGTATCCCGATTTTAATTTCCGCGCCCGATGTCCATCGAGTGGCCGCAATCCATGCCGGCTGGCGCGGAGTCGAAAGTCGGATTACCTATAAAACTTTGAAGGATGTTTTTTCGCAATCGAGCTCCATTGAAGTTTTTATTGGTCCCCACATTACCTTTAAATCTTTTGAAGTCGACTTCGTCGTGAAAAACAAATTGTACAAATGCACCCAAAAGCCAATGCCGACGGCTTTTGTTCAACTTCGGTCTGGAAAATTTCAAGTCAACTTAGTGGATCTGGTTTTAAATCAAATCCAGGAAGCTTTTTCGGGAACTATAAAGGTTCAAAGAATGGAAGCCGACACCAAAACCAATGTGAAATACTATTCGCACCGCCGAGAACCTCAAAACAAAGGTCGGCAAATTAGTTTTATATCCCAAGACTAGCGACGTCGTTCGAAGCCAGTTCCGCTGACGTACAAATTGGAATAACCCTGGCAATGAAAGCAAAACAGTAAGTACCAAGACACCGAGTTTAGACATGGCGTCACCCCCTTTGTTCTTCTAAAATTCAAGCCCTATCGCTAAAATAAATCAATCATGATTGATCGAGGATTGAACTACGGAAGACACCTAATTAAAGACTTTAGCGCCTGCGCACTAAGTTCAGCTCCCAAATCTGCGATCGTTGTCGACCTGGGCGCGGGTCCCGGTACCGATCTCAGTTTGGCTCGGTTGGCAGCTCCAGAAGGCAGCTTTCATGGAATTGAATTTTATCCGCCCAACATTGCTTTGCTGGAAACTCAAAAAATCAAAACACACCAATTGAATTTGGAGAATGAGCGCCTGCCCTTTTCTTCGGAATCTGTGGATTTAGTTCTCGCCAATCAAGTCTTAGAGCACACCAAAGAAATTTTTTGGATTTTCCACGAAGTCACTCGAGTCTTGAAAGTCGGGGGACATTTCCTGATCGGCGTTCCAAACTTAGCTTCGTTTCACAATCGATGTTTGCTGGCTGTCGGAAAACAACCAACTTCAATTCAGACGGCCTCGGCACACGTTCGCGGTTTTACAAAACAAGACACGCTCAGATTTTTAGAAAAATGTTTTCCTGGTGGGTATGACTTAAAAGCTTTTGGCGGAAGCAATTTTTATCCCTTCCCGGCCGTTGTGGCCAGACCCTTAGCTAAAGTTTGGGGCAATGGTTCAGTTTCGATATTTATGCTATTGGAAAAAACCAAGGCTTACCAAGATAGCTTTACGATTTACCCAAAGCTCGAGAAGCTTGAGACAAATTATTTTCTCGGCCCTGAAGCCAAATAAATAACGCCGTAATCATCGCTAAAGTGTAACGAATTTTACTGTGTTCGTAGTTTGATTCAAACAGACCTCCGAAAATAAATGTCAGGTAAGCCGCAAAACAACCCATGACCAGGGCCGCATGAAATGGACGTTCGCGAAGCCGAACCATCAAGTGATAACATTTTTTTAAAACTAAAAACCAAAACGCTAAAAACAACATCAGCCCTGTGGCTCCGGTACCGACCAAAATGTGCAAAAGCTGGTTGTGAGCATGGCTTTGTATTAAGTTTTCCGGCGCCCCTATTTTTTTCAAATATTCGGGCAACAGCTCGACGTTGTGACTGTAGCCGACGCCAAACCAAGGATAATCTTTGAACATCGCCAGGTTTGCTTTCCAAATCCAAATGCGTTCGCTATCACCGCCCTGTATCGCCTGAAAAATACGGCTTTCGAAAGCTGGCCAGAGCAAACACAAAATTCCTACGCCCAGCGCGCCGGCGACTAGACTTGCGACCGCCCAAGTCCATCGACGCAGCATCAGTACAAACAGAACACTTAACGGAATAGCGATCCAAACTCCCCGAGTAAAGCTAAAGATAATCGCAACCAAGCCGACGGCGACACCCCCCAAAATCATTCCGTACAGTTTTGGGTCTTGCTTATACTCTTCAAATTTTGGAACTTGGTAAACGAAAATTCCGGCAAAGAATGAAATCCACAGGGCGTACAGTTGCGCAAATACGATCGCCTGTTTATGGAATCCCCCCGTGCGAATCGTGCCGTCCGGAAATACATCCATGGCTCTTTGAGGCTCCAACGGGTCGTAGCCCAGCATCGGAATCATTAAGGCGTAAAAAGATCCAAAAATAAGAAAACCACCAAATAATTGAAGATGTTTGCGCTCGGGTTCGTGGAGCCTCAGGTAGCTGCCCATTAGAATCGCGAGCAAAATCCATCGGAAATCGAGAATTTTTAACCACGCCGGG
The DNA here is from genome assembly GCA_043759945.1 of Bdellovibrio sp. GTDB lineage: Bacteria > Bdellovibrionota > Bdellovibrionia > Bdellovibrionales > Bdellovibrionaceae > JAYUPS01. Next base: position 5,961 of record JAYUPS010000308.1, on the reverse strand, counting down.
TCTTGCACTAAATTTCGTCCATTAAATAGACTCAAGGCAAAAAATAAAATCATGATTCCGGCGATTCGCTCCCAACCAAAAGGTTTGAAAACCTCGGATCGGTATGTTGAATCTCGATAAATTTGAATTAATGCGAGCACTGCAAAACAACTCGCAAAAACATCCATCGCGGTCTGTGAAATCAAAGTAGATACGCAAAAAAGAAAAAGGGAGACTCCCAAAGCGCTATTTATTTTGGTCATAATCTTTATTTCAATTTGAAAAGGTGTTGAGATCAAAGAGCGCGTTGAGATTAAATCGGCCAACGCAAGCAGCTACAAAAAGGGAACTGTTACCTGGAAGAATGGTGGCCAGAGACGGGATTGAACCGCCGACACGCGGATTTTCAGTCCGCTGCTCTACCAGCTGAGCTACCTGGCCACTTCCGTTTTTCAACGAGCGTTCTTGTTACCGAGACCCGGCCTGACTGTCATCATGTTTTTCCGGCTTTTGCGAAGGCTTGTTCGAGATCCCAGATCAAGTCCTCGCCCTCCTCCACGCCCACCGATAATCGAATTAACGAGTCGTCGATTCCCAGTGTTTTTCGGATGTCCGGAGGCACGCTAGCGTGCGTCATAATTGCGGGATGTTCGACCAACGATTCCACACCACCCAAGGATTCTGCCAATGCAAAAATTTGAACGTTTTCCAGAAATTTTCGGGCCGCTGGTAAGCCACCTTTGATCCAAAAAGTAATCATACCGCCGAATCCACTCATTTGTTTCTTAGCCAATGCGTGCTGCGGATGCGAAGCCAGTCCGGGATAAAGAACTTTTTCCACCATGCTGTGCTTTTCAAGATAAAGCGCAACTTTGGTGGCGTTTTTTTGGTGGGCCTCCATACGAAGACCTAAAGTCTTCAGACTGCGAAGACACATGAATGAATCAAAGGGGCCCGCAATGCCGCCCATGGAATTGCTTAAAAAAGCGAGCTTTTCGGCCAAGTCAGCACGATTAGTTACGGCCACTCCGCCAACGACGTCACTGTGCCCGCCGATGTATTTCGTTGCAGAATGGACGACGATATCTGCTCCAAGCTCAAGTGGTTTTTGAAAATAAGGACTCATAAAGGTATTGTCGACGACCACGCAAATATTGTTCATTTTGGCGATCTTCGAAATCGTTTCGATATCCACCAATTTCAAAGTCGGGTTGGTTGGCGTTTCTAGCCACACCATCTTGGTTTGCGGATTGATCGCTTTTTTGAAGTGCTCGGGGTCCGTTAAGTCGACATAGCTAAAGTTCAATCCGTTATTTTTTAGAACCTTATCAAACAGTCGAAAGGTTCCGCCGTACATATCATCGCCCGCAATGATATGATCACCTTGCTTGTACTGTTGAACGATGGTGGTGGTTGCCGCACAACCCGAAGCAAAGGCAAATCCAAACTTGCCCCCTTCCAGATCGGCGATGCAGTTTTCATAGGCTTTTCGGGTTGGATTATGGGTTCGGCTGTACTCCCAGCCCTTGTGCTCACCCGGCGAAGATTGCACATAGGTTGAAGTCAAATAGACCGGAGTCATAATCGCGCCCGTCGTCGGATCAGGCTCTTGTCCGGCATGAATGGCACGAGTTAAGAAGCTTAGTTTTCGAGAGATATCTTTTTTCATACGAGTCCGTTTTCTTTCAACCATTCATTATTGAAGGCTTTGCTTAAGTAAGCTCGACCGTTGTCCGGGAACAAAATGAGAATGTTACTCGGCTGATTGAGTCTTTTTGAATATTCGATCGCGGCGCCCAAAGCCATGCCCGAAGACGGACCAACGCAGAGCCCATCTTTAGAAATCAAGTCTTTGGTCAATCGAAAAGACTCTTTGTCATTCACTTGAACAACGTCATCGTAATGCTCCAAATGCACATTCAGGGGAAGCATGTCCTCTCCGACACCTTCAACTTTATAAGAGGCCGAAGGCTTCATCATTCTTCCGTGATAAAAAAGATCAGAGAGTATGCTTCCGACCGGGTCCGCCAATAAAACTTTAATTTTAGGATTCTTTTCTTTCAAGAAACGACCGACACCCGAGACAGTTCCGCCCGTCCCCGCACCCCCCACAAAGACATCAAATTTTCCTTCGGTTTGTTCCCAGATTTCCGGGCCCGTTGTCTCATAGTGCCGCTTGGGGTTGTCATTGTTATGGTATTGGTTGGCATAAAAGGAATTTGCGGTTTTTCCTAAGATTTGACGGGACACCGAAAGATAACTTCGAGGATCTTCAGGCTCCACGTTCGAGGGAGTGATCACAACTTCGGCGCCATAGGCACGTAAAATGGATCGCTTTTCTTCGCTCACTTTGTCGGGCATAACAAAGATACATTTGTAACCCTTGACCGCGGCGACCATCGCCAATCCCAACCCGGTATTTCCAGAAGTGGCCTCGACAATCGTCCCCCCAGGTTTGAGTTCACCCCTTTTTTCGGCAGCTTCGATCATTGCGGCACCGATGCGGTCTTTTACGGAGCCCCCGGGATTGGTGTATTCCAATTTGGCCCAAAAGGTGTGGCGGGATTCGGGGATAGACCGATTTAATCTTACGATGGGCGTCCATCCGATAGCATCAATAACGTTATTAAACATTTGTTTCATAGGCTTTTCGCTTCTTGGTAACCAGGCCAGTTATCGTTTGATTAATTTCTTGTAAAACGATCGACATCAGCTCGGATGTGTCTTCCGTAAATTCAATTCCGGCATTGGCCGTCAACTCTTTCAGCGCGGGCAAATTAGGCTGCGATTTCATTAGTTCCGCAACTAAAATGCGTAGCTCTTGCGTCTTCAAACCCTCTGTAGCATTGGGTTTAAAGTCTTTTTTGATTTTGCTCATTCAATCCCCCAAATGAATCCAAAATCTAATCCGGATAGCGGGGCTGTGCAATTTAATGATTTATCGAATGGATCAATTCTTCGACCAAGGGTCCCAACAAAATTAATAAATAGGCCGGGAAAATCAAGAATATGAGGGGGAGCAAGGACCTGAGCGGTAGCCCTTGGACGTAGGCTTCAATTTGATTCTCACATTTTTCAGTGACCTCCTGCTGCAAAAGAGCCAGTCCCGCACCGATCGATTCTCCTTGGAAACTTCGCTGGATTAAATTCACGGTCGCTTTTTGAGATCGGGTCAGCTGAAAGCACGGCGGCTCGGCACTTCGAGTCTCGAGCTGGATCCACCACAACTTTAAATTTTCAGCCAGAGGGCCGGTCTCTGTTTGAATAAAATTTTGGAGACTTTGCCGGGGGGACTCGCCCTTTTCTAGACCTTCACGAAGACTCATTATCAGGCGCAAGGTCGGATTTAGATTTTCCATCGGAAGGTCCTTTGAATTCTCCAAATCATGAGCAAGCCCAGCACCATCAAGAAAGTTCCGGTAAGAAACCATTTGGACGTAAGAAAGTGCGCATCCTGAACGGCTTGATAAGTTGCTACCAATATATAGAGGACCACGACGACAAACGCCTGAGCCCTGGTCGGTTGGGTAGCCGATTTGATTTTACGATCTAGTCGGATTACCAGGGACCATTGATCACGATAAAACTTCAAGCGATCGGTCACACGAGAGCCTGAAGACAAGATCGAAGTGATCTCGCGCGCTCGGAGCTGCATTGCTTTGTGGCGATTTGGAAAGATCTCTGCAGAATTCTTGACGACATAGGCCACGGTTTCACGATGGGGATAGCTCCACTGCGGACTTTGACCGGAGTTCAAAATCGCTTCGCGCACCGAAAGACCTCCGCGAACATCCATCAACAAAGAATCATAAAGGTCGACCGTCTCATTATGAAATCGCTGCTCGTTAACTCTGGACTTAGTTATCGACACAAAAAGCGGACTAATTAGAATAATCCCAATGATCGAAAGGGCGAATAGTGGGCGATCGGGTCCCAAAAGCGCACAGAGAAGAACAAAATTAATTTGGATCAGGTGCTCCCGACGTCTCTTAAGTTGCCGAATCATTTGATGTTCGCCAACAATCCGAAGGGTCCGGTTGACGACAACCCATCCGATTGTTGCAAGAAGGACCGAATTCATCTCAACCCCCAAGGTTCACCCAAGATAAGTAGCAAAAAATGGGGATGAAAATATTTTGTTGACGAAACTAGTCAGCTTAGGAAAACTATTAGCAAGGCTGTTATCCGGGATTAGTTTTCACTAAGGCAGTCAAGGTGAACTCGGATACGGTCAAAGACAACAACAAGCTCGAAAGAGCAGTTTCCTGAGGAGGAAAAAATGGCTAAGAAAAAAGCGACAAAGAAAGCCGCGAAGAAAACTACAAAGAAAAAAGCTACTAAGAAGAAATAGTTTTCGGCTTCTTGATAGTCATCAAGCCAAACCCTCGCAGCGATGCGAGGGTTTTTTTTCGCCTTTTTTCCACCTAAGTCTAGGAAGAAGTTCCGCTCTAAAACATCCTGGCTTTGATGCCCTCTTCTTGCAGAAACTTCTTAATCGCCGGCCCATCCAGATTTTCCATCCGGAACAGGAGCTTGTGTACCAGCTGAAATGAGTCCTCGGCTTTTTTCGTCCGGAGTTGCCCGGTCAAGTAGGCAACGTCATCGCTGATCTTAATAGCGTTGTTCAGCAGTTTAGATACCTCAGGGTTCTTTGAGGTCTTGTCCAATAGGGCCAATGTCTTATTAAAATTCGTCATCATTTTGTCCAACTGAGAGATCAGATTGGTGGCACTGCCTTCATTTTTATTCACAATTTCTATGATTTTCCCCGCCAGTCCATAGGATTGAGAGATCAACTGATCGATCCTTGGGGGGTCTTCGCCCCGAACAACCGCCGCGTTCTCAAGTTCCGCTTCCGCGCTACTTCCCGGTGAAATTTCGAGAAATTTTTCCCCAATAACTCCCGCCAGATTGATGAAGTACTTCGAATCTTTGCGAATACTTGGCCAGGCCTTTTTATTGACCTGGATTTGGATTCGAAGTTTTACTTCTTCGCCCGACGGCATTTTAAAATCTGGATCAAACGCAATTTTATTTACCTTGCCGACCTTGATACCCATGACTCTTACCGGTGAACCCTCTTCGATCCCACCGGCATAGTTGTACATGACACTGATGGTGTTGGTGTTGGACCAAGGATTTAAAACACCCAAGTAATAGGCGAAAAGTATGATCAACCCCAAGGTTCCCAAAAACAGCAGGCCAACTTTAGCTTCAGGATTTAATTTTTTCTTAATGTCGGCCAAAGTCTAACCTCATCCGATGATGGTGAACAAATAGGACAATAGAAAGTCGATCACAATAATTGATATCGAGGAAGCCACGACACTCTTCGTTGTAGCATGGCCGACACCTTCGGCTCCACTTTGACAATGAAACCCAAAGTAACAACTCACCAACGGAATGACGAATCCGAAGGCGGCGCCTTTGATCATTGCGAAGTACAAGTCTTTAAGTTCAACAAAGCGTTGAAGCGAGGTCAAAAACATCCCACTCGTAAAACCTAAAAACACTTCGCTCACAACATAGGTCGCGTAAATACAGACCACATTTGCGACGGCCGTAAGTATTACCGATCCAACCACGCACGCAATTAAGCGCGGAACGACAATGTACTGAATGGGTCGAATACCCAGCATTTGCAGAGCTTCGATCTGTTCGGTGATTTTCATGGTCCCAACTTCGGCAGCAATCCCCGCCCCTACTCTTGAGGTCAATAGCAAGGCTGTAACGACCGCCCCAAGCTCCCGCAAGATGAGCATTGCTGCAAATCCGGGAACCATAGAATCATTCTGAATGACCAGCTTCATGTGGTAGGAGCTTTCCAAAATGGTTACCATCGCCGCAAAGCAGACTGAAAAAATGATTATGGGTAGACTTTGATTGGCCACAAAGTCAATTTGCCGAATGACCTCTTTCCACCGGAAGGGGGGTCGAAACAGTTCGCCCAATGAGGTAAAAACCAAGGTCAAAAACAAATCA
>JAYUPS010000307.1:0-2707 GCA_043759945.1 Bdellovibrio sp. | reverse complement strand
GTAAATGCGACCGTCTCGGTAAAAGGGTTCTATTTTTTGATTATCAGAATTAGACATTCAAAATTCCTGTCGGTGATACAATTAAGCGTTATCAAACGCCGCTTTAAGCTTTTTGATATCGAGCTTTTTCATCTTCCAGAGCTCGATCATCATGGCTTCCTTCTTTGATTTGTTTTTGGTGGTGTTCCACTTGTCGAAATCCACCGGAACAATCTGCCAGCGAACGCCGTACTTGTCGATCAGCCAGCCGCACTGGACTGGTTTGCCGCCGCCGGCTGTTAGCTTTTTCCAGTAACGGTCAATCTCGCGTTGAGTTTTACAGGGCACCACAAATGAAATCGAATTATTGAACGGCATTTCCATATACCCGTTTAAGAGCATCAGCTTTTGGCCCAGTATAGTCAGATGGGCGGTTAGTACGGAGCCCTCTTTGACTCCCATTGGATTTTTACCCCAGTAAGAATACTTTCCGACTTTGGTGTCCTTAAAAATTGATTTGTAGAACTTCACCATTTGGGCAGCACTTTGATTGGACCAGATGCAGGCATAGGCTTTTAGCATTTAAGTTTCCCCACCGTTTGTTAGAGTTCGGATCGCGAACAAAAGGGTAGGGTCGTGGCAATGGCAGGTCAATCTTATCGAACTCTATTAGGAAAAAATGATTACGGATTAGGCCAAAAGTCTTTGCACTGAAGCTGAACTTTAATTGGAGTGGGTGTTGCTTGATGTTCGGCAATCGTTCCAAGTCGCGGATCAACGTAAATCGTCAGGTTTAGTTTATTAGTTTTTGCGTTAAATTCGCTTTTAAACGCATCAACGTTGTTTTTAGAAATCGTCAAGATGCCGTCGTCACCAGTTGTTTTAACAGTTGCGTCGTTCAAATTATAAACTGCGGGAACGCCGTCAAGAATGAGCGTGTAAACCGAAGCGTCTTGGGTGTAGTCGTTGAGGTTCGTAAGAACTGTTCTTTGCGAGGCAGAAACACAGGTCCTCGAAAAATATCCGGCGTCGCCGGCAACTGAATTTTGACCGACCAATAGAACTAAAACTGCGAAAATTGATGACTTCATTTAATCTCCTGTGGGTTGTTAGAAGATGTCTTATACCGACTAAAACTAAAAACTTATATAGGCGACTACCACGACTGTAGTTTGTTCAAAAATACTACGAGCATTGTTTATTCAATTTTCGTTGGGGCCTGGAGCGATTCAAATTCCAAAGACTCAATTCTTGGTAAACTGGCACCCACGATGCCATGGATCTCGCCGTACATGGTAATGGACGAGGACAAGGCCCGTTCGATTTGCTGCTCGCGAGAGGCCCACATTTTTTGAATCACTTTGCGTTCTTTGTCTAAATCTAATCTTAGGGTTTGATAAGACTCTAAGATGGCCTCTATCCGCTGTTTAAACTGAGTTCCGGTCAAATAGGAAAAGAGAAAATCCATTTTCTCCCCCTTGTTAACGGCTGAAGCCTTGGCTTGATGAACCTGGATTAATTTAGCTCTTAGAGCGAGGGCGATCCCGCGGAAGGTTCCGTAATCAGAAACCCAGATATTGTCCATAACCGTCAGATTTGAGACATCTCTTGGCAAGGCTTGCGAAATGATGACACCCAATTCTGCAGAGATAGCTCGCTGATCTTCTTTAAGCTTTGCAATCCAACTGTCGCTCCAGGATTTGGTGCGTTTGGTTTCCCATAAGATGGTGCCGGCCAGGTGTCCCTGCGCAGTTATTACACGGTGGATAATATCGCCCCCGGCCTTACCCTTGGCGACGGGTTCGATTTGATCACCAGGGAACATCGATTTTAGAGCGGACTCGATCTCGATTTCCAGGATTTCGCCTTGGGATTGTTGCGAGCCCTGTTCGGCTTTTCGTTTGAGATCTTCAATCTGTTTTCGAAGATCATCGAGCTGCTTGTCTTTTTCAGCCGCTTTTAACCGCTGTTCACCGACCAAGGTTCTGGCGGTGTCTTCTTGTATTTTTACTTTCTCTTCGTCCAAGCGTCTTTGTAATTCGAGATCAAAAGTTTTTTCTTTAACCTCGAACTCGCGTTGTTTTTTACGCAGCTCGAGCTCGGTCTTTTGAGATTCTTCGGCAATTTTTGCTTTCTCCAGCACTTGATTTCTTAAATCTTCCATTTCAAGCCGGCTTTTATTCCCAAGCTCTAGTTTTAGTTTTGCTTCCAAGCTGTTGGTTGCAGCCGAAAGTTTGGCTTTCACCAGTTCTTCAAGCTCGGCTTCTTTGAGCTTTACGTCGGTCGCAAATTTCTTTTGATATTTCGCTTCTAGGTCCGCACTGAGTGCCTCTTGCACCGAAAAACCATGTTTGCATTTGGGACATTCAATTTTTTCAGCCATGGAAACCTCTTGATCTATTTATTTTCTCTTTTTTACGAGCTCGGCGACGCGGAGATAAAATCGCTCGCCGTGTTCACCTTCGTCTTTAAACATGAATTGCAAATGTTTAGCGCCTGGAATTTCCCAAAATTCTTTAGGATCTTTTGCTAACGCGTAAACTTCGCGGCCCATATCTTGTATAACCACCCGATCGCGATCGCCATGAACGACGATTAGGGGAATTGGAGAGATCTTAGGGATATCTTCCTTTGGCGATTGCGAATTATCGGCCAGAGCCCATGCTAGGGGCTGGAATATATACGTCAGGAACGAGCTTGCGAAAAGAGAACGTGCTTGTGAGCGGTA
>JAYUPS010000306.1:0-6818 GCA_043759945.1 Bdellovibrio sp. | reverse complement strand
GCTTTCGCAAGACGACCAGTTTCGATGCCGGCGTACCGTACCGTTGACATAACTTAAATAAGAAAAAGCCGCAACTTTAGGTTGATTGGGCTTCATTTCTGGCAGTTCTTCGTCGTCGGGCAAATCGTAAATCGCCGTCCCGTAACCGTTCAGCGGCCCCTCGTACAAATCGATCCTTTTTTTCTGGGAAAAAGCCACAGCGATTTCATCACATCGTTCATTGCCGGGCGTACCCCGATGACCCCGGCAGTACTTCCACTCCACCGTCGTTCTTCCCCGAGCTGAAAGCACGCGATCCATTTCTTCCCACAACTCACGATTCGAGACCGGCTCACCCTCGGAATTCGTCCAACCTTTTTTCTTCCAACCCCAAATCCATTGGGTTGCACCCCGAATGACATAGGTCGAATCGGTGTAGACCACCACGGTGCGTTTGTCTTTTTGCAAAAGTCGAAGCGCTTCTAACACTCCGCGAATTTCCATTTTGTTATTGGTTGTTGGATTGCTCGGGCCGCCGAGTTCTTTTATTTTCCCGTCGGGGAATGCGATAATCGAAGCCCAACCGCCCGGCCCGGGATTTCCGGAACAGGCGCCGTCGGTAAAAACCACAATTTTCTCTTTCAGCTCTAAAGCGGTTAGCATTTAAACCTTGTCCATAAATTTTTCGGGCTTTGAATCTTTCATTGATGAAAGATAAAGGGGGTACAGCAGGATGCTCTCAGTTGGCGTCACTTGTTTCAATAAAATCAATGCACGCGCATAGTCTTTCAATTGGGCCATGGCTTTATCCCGGTATTTTGGTGATCCCGTCTTGTAATCCACAATCCAGACCAAGCCTTTTTCATCTCGTCCCCATAAATCAATTCGCCCTTGTTTCAAATAGTTTTCTTGTTTGAAAACAAAACCCCACTCGACAAAACCCTTTTTAATCAGGTGCTCGAAATTAACATTTTTGTCTTTTTGAAGCTGCCCGCGCAGTTGGGCCGGGAACTGGTCGACCGTTTCCCAGTTTTCCTGCAGTGATTCCAGGTAGTGATGGGTTTCAATTCCGTCAGAAATCAGTTGCAACCCGGACCAAGAAATCGCGGTGTCAATTTCAGGCCTTGGTTCTTTGCGAGTTTCCGTCAGATTCATCCAAGGCTGTATCGCCTTAAACCTTTCACGCACGCCAGACGCAAAGCGAACCTCTTGAGGATTTTGATCCCGCAGTTCCACTTGAAACGAATCCACGGACTGCACTCCTGGTGCTTTAGGCACCCAGTCTGGCCAACGCTTCGCCCAACTGTCTTTGACCGGAGTTTCCCACACCAAAGTAAGACTTTGTTTTGCGCGGGTGAGCGCCACGTACAGAAGTCGATCGTACTCTTCCAGCTCCCGGTATTTTCGAATTTCAATTTGTATTTCGGACCACGGGGTTGAGGCCCATTCTTCTTTGTCCTTGGTTTTTAGGGAAAAACTGTAAGTGCCCGTCGATTCTTCGATGACCACGGGCGTCCGCTGGGATTTGTTTCTGAAACTTCCGGCCGAGGCCAGCATGACATGTTCAAATTCAAGACCCTTTGCGGCATGGATCGTCATGATCTGCACCCGCGAGGGCTCAACCACGGCGGGAACCTCGTCGGTCACTTGATCTTCGCGTCCCACCTGATCCAAATGATCTTCGACAAATTGCGAGTAAGAAAAACCGGCGGTCCGTTCGCTCCAGCGCAATTCCGAAATTAATTTCCAAAGATTCGCTTCCCGCTGGCCCGAGCTATCGATGACATAGGAGAAATCAAAAAAACCACGAAGCTTCAGGCCTTCGATCCAGCGATAAAACACACCTTCGCTATGAATCAATTCCAAATCATTTTCCAGCGCAATCAAGGCCGGATGCAAGGGATCTAAAGATTTTCGACGACTCCAGAAACTTTCATTTCCGGTGTGAGACAACTGAAACAAGATTTCATCGTCCACCCGAAACCAAGGACTTCTTAGAAGCTCAATTAAGTTCTTATTGTCTTGGGGTTGAACTAAAAACTTGAGATAGCTCAAGGCATCCCGGACCTCGCGCCGCCGGTGCGCCAGCGCGGGCCGGTGCGAAAACACCGACAGACCGCAGGCCTGCAAGCCTTCGCTGATTTCACTAACTTCGGCATTGGTTCTTGCCAGAATGCAGATCGCGTTCGGAGTTTCGCCGGTTTTTAATAAATCTTCAATTCGCTGAGCCAGCGCCCGTACTTGCGGATTGATTTTTTCCTCAAGCGCTTCTTTATCTAATTTTGGCAAAGACCACAGAACCGCATCCGGTCCAGAGTATGAAAAGTTTTTGGGATGCGGGTTGGTCTGCATTTCTTGAAATTGCGCGCTCATTTCCGGAAGCAACCGATTGATGAAATTCATTAAAGTCGGTTTGGAACGATAATTTATCATTTTATTCAAAAGTTCAGACTTGCTTTCACGCATCTGAGCTTCTTTATCTATAAAGACTTGGGAGCGAGCTCCCCGAAACAGGTAAATCGACTGCTGTGGATCGCCGACCACAAATTCGGGCTTCCGTCCAATCAAGCGCCGGAGAATCTCAACCTGAAGAGGCGAAGTGTCTTGATATTCGTCAATCATCCAGAAATCCCAAGTTTCCGAGAAGGCCTGTGCCGATTCCGGAAAGTGGCGCGCCAGTCGCAAACTCCAGTTCTCGAGATCGGCCATCGCCAACTGTCCGCGACGGCGCTTCTCTCCGCTCAAGCGTTGAAGTAAAGCTTCCGCAAACACCGGAAAGACTTGAGCCAATTTTTCGTGGGTGTCCATAAATTCGTCGGTGAGTGACCAGTCGGTTAAAGTCTTAGCCAAATCCGCAAGTTCTTTCTTTCGCTCATTCACATCTTCGGGAATGTTTTTACTTTTAGTGGTGCGAGGCGGATTTTCCCAAAGACGAACTTCTTGTTCGAACATCAAATCCGGGGGCGCCAGGCAAAGATCCCGGTAGGTTTTCCAACCCGGAGTTAGCTCAATCGTTTCCAATTCTTGGGCCAGCGAGCGGCGTTTGGATTGGACCTGCTTCAGTAGCAAGTCCTTTTGGTGAAGCAACTCTTGGAGCTTCAGCGGGCGCAGACCCTCGGTCATTACTTTTTGCTGTGACCACAAATGAAATGCTTCCCAAAAATGGCTCAAGTCCCATTCGTCGAGCAGGATCGAAAATCGATCCGCCATCTGGGCATCGGTTAAAAGATCCCGCAAAGCTCTTTTTTCCAACCGTCGAAGTTCGGAACCGCCAATAAAAGAGTACTCGGGCGCAAGACCAATTTTGTTGCCGTAAACACTTAAAAATTTTTGCAGCGAAGCGTGAATCGTGGCGATGGATAAATAGGGACTGGTCTGTACGTACTTTAACACCCGGGGATCACCCCAGTTTTGTGCGGCGGCAAGCAGGCGCTCTCGGATTTCCTGCGTGGCTTTGCGGGTAAAGGTCGTTACGACCAATCGGGGATCACGATTTTCGGTTTTTTGAAAATAAATGATCTGGCCTAGAACCCGATTAATAAGTTCGGTCGTTTTTCCCGCACCCGCGCCCGCGCGAATCAACGTGTTCATCGGCGCTTGGGTCAGAGGCTGGTTTAGAGATTGGCTAAGTGATTGGGTTAGCGATTCAGATGTGGTGCGCGACACAAGCCCCTCCATTCGCAGCGATCACAGAAGCCTTCATCTCGGGGCGCCGGCTGATACTCGCCCTCAATAATTCGGAGGGTGGCCTGCTCCACGGTTTGAATGATTTCTTTCCACAGATCTTCCACCTGCGCGCGAGAAAAATCTTTGGGTGACGCTTCTTCAAATAAGATACCGGAGCCTTCGGAGGTCTGAAAACCCCGCTGCCGATCCAGATTTTTTAAACCAAAGAAAGTTCCGGCCAAAACTTTGCCCGAAAGCGATTCCACAAAGGATTGGTCAACGACCCAGGAATAAAATCCCATTTGCAGCTTGTTGTCGCGCACCCATTTGTCCACGCTCTGGGCGCTCGAACTTGAAGTTTTGTAATCAAGCAACGCCAGTGCCTGACCGTTCACGCCGTCAATGCGATCTATCTTCCCTCGAAACGCGATCTGTTGATCATTCGGGGTCGTTGTCCACTTTTTATCTTCCGGATCAAAATAGATCTTAAATTCGGCTTCGTTTCGCAAAATCTCCCGCTGAGGGAACTGTTTTTGAAATTCAATTTCAAGTTCCAAAACGCGTTTGGTCTTTGCGCCTAAAGATTTCTTCAGCGACGGCCATACAGTTTCCCAAATAAAAAGATCCTTCATTTCTCCGCGCACATCATCGAGTAAAGCTTCGATTTGTTTCTGGGTCCGATCCCATTGAACCGGCGGAGTGAAGATCTTCTCTAGTATTCGGTGCAAAAGAGTTCCTTTTTGCCGCGGATCCAATGTGACATCCACTTCGCTGTCATCCCGCAAATTCAGGCGCTTTTTTGCGGTGAAGATAAAGGGGCAGTCCAGAAAGTTCTCAATGCTCGAAATGGAAAGCGGGCCCGGCTGCAACCAAGGAATTTTTCTCGGCAAGGATTGATCCGGACTACTTTCTTGCTGATGTTGTATCGAGTCCCAGCGGGTTTCGCCCGGGACGTGAACCTCGCGTTGGCCCGCGCTCCGGAGCATCCACTCGGGGTTAGGCGTGGTGGGCGCGCCCCCCCAATCCGTTAACGGATATCCCAAGACATCCGCACTTGTAGTCTCTCTGTGCGTCTGAGCCAAAAGCCAAGAAATTTCAAACCGCTCGATAGTTTGCTCGGGATGAGGCAGAAAAAATCCGTAACTAGTCCCCAAGAATCCGGTTTCTTTTGGACTTAGTAGATTTTTAGATTTGTTAAATTCGCCCTCGACCAAGTTTAAAAAATAACGATGGGTCCAATGGGGACTTTCCGCCGACCGATGACTGGCGATCGTGAGCGCCGTCATCGGAATTTCATCCGAGCTAGGGATTTCAATTTTTGCGGCAATCAGTTCGACCCATTGGAACCATTTCGACAGAGGTAAGACAGAAGCTTTCGGAGTCGCTTCAAATATTTTCTCAAAAATCCGGTGCAAGACAGGCAGACCCTTCTTGGGCCAGCGACTGACGGACTGGTTGTAAAACTCCTCCAGGGATATATCAGAATCAATCCATTTCCAATCGGCAATCCGCCGCTGCGTTTCTGTTTGGCGACTAAAATCTTGCGTCGAGAGCAGATTTTTGTAAAGTCCCTGAAACTTTTCAAAGCGAACATCCAACCCTTCGCGAAAAGCGACCGAAAGATCAGAAAATCGGGACTCTTGTCCCCACAAGCGAAATCGCGAAAGACCCTCTTGCACGACCGGCAAAGAATGAAGTTTTCCGATCGCGTGGCCCGCCACCGGAATACCCTCTTTTAGAAAATAACTTTTCAGGGCCGGAAAATCCATTTCCAGCGTGCAAGAAATCACCGCGACTTTTTCAAGGGGCACACCACTATCAAGCCATTGCCGGACTTGGGAAACGCAATCTTTGACTTCGGCGAGCCTGCCGGAAAATTTTCTGCAGTGAACTCGATCAGAAATTTCTGAAGCGTCCGGATTTTCTGTCACAGCGGCTTGTCCCTGCACCGACAAGGATTGATAGGGTTGCAACAAAAATGGAAAACGCTCCTGCCAATTTTTTGCGGGAGACAGAACCTTCACCGAATGATGCCGGCTCATGTTCTGCAACAACTGAACTTCGGCGGAACTTAAAGAGCCACCCAGATCAAAAGTAAAAGTCCAGTCATCTGGAAATCCCGGAACTCGACCCGCCCAGTCCCCGTTTTCGAGCAGCAGCGGAACCCACGTTTCGGCCACAATTTGTTGCTGATTCAAAGAGTCGGCAAATTCGATGCAAACGGGCCAGACTTTTTCAAATCGATCCTTGGTTTCGGGAAAGTTTTCAAAATAGTCTTTTAAAATAGAATCGCGCTCGGGATGCAAAAAAACCGGCGCCATCGAATCCACCAGATCCACAACAGTTTTTATTAAATTTGGATTCTCTAAAAAAAGATTCTTATGAGATTCCATAAGCCAATGACTGGCCTGAAGATAAATCCAGTCCAAAGAAACAATTTTGACCGAGGGTTGGGTGCGACGAAAAACCTGTTGCCACAATTCCCGGGCGCGCATTACCGAATCCGCGGGTATCCCGCCCCATTTTTCAAGCAAATGTGTTTGCACTTCGAGCTTGGAGCGAAGATCCGAAACAACCCATGTTTGATTTCGCGGATCGAACTCACCCAAGCTCTGCCACTTGGCTTTCGTCGACTCACAAGATTGGTTGAAGAGACCGGCGTCAGGCATACTTGCTGGTCTATGCTTGTATGATTTTAAAGGCAATGCTTGAATCAGAGCATGACCGAGAAAAAAAAGGTTTTCAGCTGGGCAATTTACGATTGGGCAAACAGCGCATATTCGACAACGATCATGGCGGGATTTTTCCCGTTGTTTTACAAACAGTTCTGGAGTGCGGGCGCTGATTCCGTTGTCACGACCACGCGTTTGGGGGATTTAACCGCCCTGACCAGTTTGATTGTTGCCCTTTTAACGCCGGGCCTGGGGGCTCTGGCAGACGCACGCGGGTCAAAAAAGAAAATGCTTTTTATAGCCGCTTTGATGGGATGGATCGGTTGTTCGGCGCTTGCCTTTTTACCTCAAGGTGGCTGGATTGCAGCCAGCATGTGGTACGGAGTAGCCACGATTGGTTTCAATGTCAGCACCACATTTTATGATTCATTATTGCCCGGACTGACAACCGCCGAAAAAACTCACCAAGCTTCTTCGTTGGGTTTTTCGCTGGGTTATTTG
>JAYUPS010000305.1:0-6831 GCA_043759945.1 Bdellovibrio sp. | reverse complement strand
GGGTCCCTGCTATGAGTCCTACCGGTTCCTGCCGGTGGACTCCAAGGGCTTGCAGTTTGCCGCCGAGGTTTCCGAAGTTTGCCCCAAGGGCAATACCCTAAAAGCGCGAATGGATTTTCAATTCGAAAAGCAGCAAACAGGCAATCTTAAACTAATTTCAACTAAAATTTGGAAATTAAATGCGGGGGGTCCGGAATGAGTCGCTACATTTCTTGCGCGCCAAAGAAAAGAAAAAACATGGGGTGGGTTTTCTTAATCAAGGCGCTGCGACTTGTTTCCATCTGGGTTCTCTTTTTCAGCTCGGTAGACTTAGCTGCGAAAGAGAACCCGGACCCGCCGCCACTGGAGTTTCGAGATGAAGTCATTGTTGCTGTGATCGACACCGGTGCCGATCTGGATCATCCTTTGTTGCATGGAAAGTTTTGGGAGAATCCCGGCGAACTTGGCAAAGATACCCGAGGGCGTGAAAAACGCACCAACGGAATCGACGACGATAAAAATGGATACATTGATGACATTCACGGTTGGAATTTCGTAAACAACTCGAATCAGGTGCAGGACACGTTGGGACACGGCACCCACATTACAGGAATTATCGCAGCACTCCCCGATCCGGACTCGAATTTCCAAGGAATCGCACCCAACGCCCGCATCATGGTGCTTAAGTATTTCGATCCCGAAACCACGGGCTTTGATAATCTGAAAAACTCTATTCTGGCGATCGAATACGCGACCAAAATGAACGCGCAGATTATTAACTATTCGGGTGGCGGCTCAGAATTTTCATCCGAGGAAAGAACAGCGATGCTCCAAGCAGAAACGAAAGGTCTCTTGGTCGTTGCGGCGGCGGGCAACGAACGTTCGGACACGGACTTAAAACCGTTTTATCCGGCCAACTACCGGATGGGAAATATCATCTCGGTCGCCGCGGTCGATAAAAACTCAGCTTTGCTGCCCTCGAGCAACTTTGGCCGCAAGTCCGTTCACTTGGCGGCCCCGGGATTAAAAATAAAATCCACTTTGCCCCACAACAAAATCGGCGCCATGACCGGGACCTCTCAGGCCACGGCTTTTGTCACGGGTTCGGCCGCTCTTCTGATGGGCGAGGGTCGTCGCCCGATCAAAGAATTGATTTCGCTAATTACGCTGTCTGTTGAAACGCGAAGTTCCTTGTCCCGCATGGTTTCCAGTCAGGGCCAATTGAGTATCCGGAAATCACTTTCGATGAAAACTCAAACCCAGTCGGCCGTAGGGAGAATTACGGAGCCTTCCCTGGTTCCAGATAATGGTGTCTTTTTTTGGAAGGTCTCTGATACCCTTTTGTAGATGAAATTTCTACTTCGTTTCTTGTTTATTTTTTCAGTTATTTTTTCGGTGATTGTTTCACTCGAGCAGCAGGCCGTGGCGCAGATTTCGATAGGCGCAGCCTACGTCAATAAAATCACGCGCCGTGGCCTGGTTCTTTATGACGGCCCTCAGTTGCTCCCGGTTTTTTCCATAAACTTAGGAAGTCCTCGATTTTTTATTTCGGGCACGACCTTAAATTACAAACTTATTCCACTGGAAAATTTAATTTTAAGAATTCGTGGGAGCTACAATTCAACCCATGATGTTCCCCTGTACAAATCGACTGAGGATCTGGAATCGCGCCCCCATCGAACCAAAACTTCGGAAGTTGAAGTTTTTTGGGAATACAAGCTGCTGCCGCACTTGGAATTCAACGGTGGTTTGAGCCAGGATCTGATTGCTCACGGCGGTCATTTTTATCGGGCTGGATTTCGTTTAATTTTGGGGACCTATTTTGATGGCTTGTTAGAACCCGGATTTGTCCTGAGCCAGGGGTTTGGAAATAAACCGCACAACCAGTACTTGTACGGCGACGGCGCGTTGGGTGGAGCCAGCGTTCAATATTTGGGGTTTTCGATTGCTGTTCCTAAAAAAGTGGATGCTTTTTATCCTGTTTTAGAGATTACAAAGTCCTGGCTCAATCGACAAACAGTCGGGACCGGAGCTTTTGTTCGACAAGATGAATTGGAAAACCTACAAATTTTAGTGTGGGGCGCGGTGCGTGTTTGGTAGAACTTGTTGACTAAAAGTGAGCCTAAAACGAAGGTTTCGGAATGTCAGATCCAGCGCACAAATATCCGAGCTCGTTTAATCGCGAAGAACTTATAAAATGCGGGCACGGGGAACTTTTTGGTCCCGGAAATGCCCGATTGCCATTGCCACCAATGCTGATGATGGACCGTGTTTTAGAGGTTTCTAAAACCGGTGGAAAATACGAAAAAGGATTTATGACGGCTGAGCTCGATGTGCATCCAGATCTTTGGTTTTTCAAATGCCACTTTGAATCGGACCCTGTAATGCCCGGCTGCTTAGGCTTAGATGCTCTTTGGCAAATGGTGGGCTTCTACTTGGGCTGGATGGGGCAACCCGGAACCGGACGCGCGCTTGGAGTCGGAGAGGTTAAATTCACCAACCAAGTGCTCCCCACCAATAAAAAGGTCCTCTACCGCGTGGACTTTAAAAAACTGATCCTGAGATCGATGACTTTGGGCATTGGCGACGGATCAGTTCACATCGACGGTGTCCATTCATATCAATGTGATGACCTAAAAGTGGGACTTTTTCCTCAAAAGTAGCCCTGTAGTTTGTTAGTTTTGCATGGAAGCAGTGCTTCAACCGCTAAATGCAGTATTAACAATTGCCAATTTGGAACCAACAAGACAAAGGCTTCTGTAAGACAATAAGAAGTTAGCAGTTGAACTAAATATATGCCGGAGATGTGGTCCGGCGTTTCTACCAGGCACCGTAAATGCCTGTCTATTTGGAGGCCCCTGTGAATCGTTTTGCGAAATTACTCGCCGTTCTTGCCCTGTCTCTATCTTCCACCGCCGCTTTGTCGTTCGACAAAGACTGGTTCCCCAAAGGCCCCGATGCTCGTTTGACTCCCGGCAGCTATTGCCAGGGTCAGCAGCCCACGGACCGCACAGGTCGTCCGCTGACTTGTGAACGCAACGTCGACACCGACGACAAGTGGGCTGTGATCCGGGATTACAACCAGCGCTTGGGTTACAACATAAACCAAAGCAACCGGGGACAATTCAAGATTGATCATTTGGTCCCGCTTTGTTTTGGCGGCAGCAATGAGCACAACAATTTGTGGCCCCAACATCAGTCGATTTATGTGATCACCGACAAATTGGAAGACATGGGCTGCCAAAAATTGCGAAGTGGACGCGTTGGTCAGGCTAAACTGATCAAAATGCTCGTCGAAGTTAAAAACGATCTGTCCAAAGCCGACGCCATGATGAGTTTTCTAAACAGTCTTTAGTCGAATTTTAGTCGAGCAACCTTCGTCTTGCGAACCACGACGAAGGTGCTAAATAATAAGAACTCATCTAATTCTTAGATTGAGACAAAAGACCAATTCACAATTTTTTCATGTCCCAAAGTGAATCAAATTTCGAAATAAATTCAACTCTGCACCTTAAACTTCCGTTAAGAAAGTATGAGCAACGCACGGACATGGATTTGTCCTACGAAAACCAAACCCGTTGAATTAACTGCCAAAGCAGTGATTGTGGCGTTTTCATGTGCGTTCCTAATGTCATGTGCAGAATCTCATTCACCAAATACCGAAGAATTAATTACCGTCCAGCCGCCAACAATTAACAACACGCTCAACAACGGTTTTTTAACGACGCCCACCAAAGATTTTGTGATCACGGGCACCTGTGACGTCACCGGCGCCGGCATGCAGTACCAACGAGACGGTGGCGCGTGGGTTGATTTTTCTCCGGGTTGCGTGAACGGCGCTTGGAGTTTGCAACAATCCTTGGTGAAACTTTTAACCATCAGCATTCGGTCGAAATCAAAATTTCGTTTTACCGGAACGGCGACGGTCACTGCCCGCTTCGTTCTTCCGCCGACTTCGCCCTCGATGCAATTGGTGGCCTCGGGTCAAACCATGGAAGAAAATCTGCAAGGCATCCAGGCCGCGGTGCCCGGAAACGGGATCGTTCCCACTGCACTCTCTGCCGGTGGGTTCAAAATTTTCCCGAATGTGATCGGAGCGTCTTATGATAAATAGACGTTCTTTAACTAGATTTATCACATTAATTTTTGCAACTCTGTTGCCGATCCTGGCCGAGGCTCAACAAGGGATTCCACAGTTTTTACCAATCCAAGCGCGCATCACTGATAATGCGGGAAATCCGATCAACTATGCGGTTACGGTTGAGCTTAAAGTTTATCCTCCGGCAGGTGTTTGTTGGATATATTACGAGACGGTGAGCATCACCCCGACAACTTACGGTTTGTTCACGCATCGTTTGGGAACCGGCGCCAACGGCGCAAGCCCCAATCTGTCTTTGTTTACTATTTTCCGAAACGATGCCACGACACCGATCACTGATTCTTGTGCGGGAACTTACATCCCCGGCTCCGGTGATTGGCGCCGATTAGAAATTATCGTGGACGGCACTCCAATGCCGATGCAAACCATGGATTCAACTCCGTTTGCGTTCAACGCCCAAATGATCAACGGCTACACCAGCGCGCAAATTATCAAAGTCCAAGGACCACTCACTCAGGCAACTTTGGGAACTTTGGTCGCCGGTGGCGATGCCGGCGCACTTCACAACCATGACTCTCTATATGTGCGCGGCGACGGATCTTCGAGTTTTACGGGCAACGTCGTTACTAGTGCGAACATTATTGGCTCTGCGGCGACCAGCCAAATCGGACTCGGCATCGCTATTCCGGCCGCGGATCTGGATATTCGCAAAGGCTCACCCAGTGTTCGCCTGCAAGCCACGGCGGCGGGCGGAGGATCCTCGGCGATTGATTTTTACAGCGGTGCCACCCGACGCGGTGGAATCGTTTCCCAAGAAAACAGCAACGGCTTGAAACTTTATTCCGGAAATAACAGCGCCGTTGAAATCGATGCTTTCGGTAATGCAATTTTTAATTATTCGATGTCGACCAGCGGAGTTTTTGGGCTGGGTAAATACTCGGCGGCGCAGGAGCCAGCTCTAATTACGGCGCTCAATACTTTGGGTACTAGTGCCAAGGGCAACATGTGGGTGAATACGACTACAGACACGGTGAAATATTGGAACGGTACTATGGCCGTGGTGTTTAGCAACACCGACTCCAGCGTTCAAACCCTAACGCCAGGAAATGGACTTTCAAACTCGGGAAGCGCAACAGCCCCCGTTTTAAATGTGACTTACGGAACCGCCGCTAACACTTCGATTCAAGGTAACGCCTCATTCGGCGGGGATGTTTCCGGAACTTACGGCAGCATCGCTGTCAACAAACTCAAAGGCTACCCGATTGATTTTACCGCAGTTCCTGTTGCCGGAAACGTTTTAGCTTACAACGGCACCAACTGGATTTCCCAAGTTCCCGTCGCAAGCGGAATCCAAAGCTTAAACGGACTGGGAACTTCGAATCAAATTTTTGCTTTTGGTACCACCGGGGTTAGTCCGGCGGCAGTTTCTGTTGGAACAACACATACCTTTAACTTTCCGTTTGCTGCGAATACCGGGGTTACAGCGGGTCTAATCAGCAAAGCTGAATACGACATCTTTAACGGCAAACAAAATGCTTTGGGCTACAGCCCGGTGAATCGTGCCGGCGACACAATGACGGGACTTCTAATTCTGTCCGCTGATCCAGCCGCAAACTTAGGCTCTTCGACCAAACAATATGTGGATACGGTCGTTTCGACTGCGGGCGGAGCTTTCTTGCGCTTGGACGGCACAACGCCGATGCAGGCAAGTCTTTCGATGGGTACGAATTCTATTCGAAATGTTGTTAATCCCACCAATCCACAGGATGCGGCCACCAAGGCTTATGTGGATGCGGGAACGGCAAGTATTTCGGCGGCTTCGATCACTTCGGGAACTTTTGCACTGGCGCGGGTTCCAATGTTACCGGCTTCGCAACTGGCGGCGGGAACTTTAAACACGGCCCAAGTCGGAATCGTGCCTGCGGCCAACATCGGTGATTTGCCGGCTTCAAAAATTACTTCAGGAACTTTAAATACGGCCCAAATCGGAACCATCAGTGGTGCTTCAATTACGAATATCGCGGGTTCTTCGATCACTTCAGGAACCATCAATTGGGCGATCCTGGCCCAATTGCCATCTCCGCAATTGGCGGGAACCTTGAATACTTCCGTGGTGGGTGTCTTGCCATTCACGTCTGTGAGCGGCACCGTTTCGATTTCTCAAGCAGGCGTTCTGCCTTTTACTTCGCTGAGTGGCACGATCTCGACGGCGCAGATTGGCTTGATTGACGGTTCTTCAATTACAAATATCGCGGGTTCATCGATCACTTCAGGAACCATCAACTGGGCGATCTTGGCTCAGCTTCCATCTTCGCAATTGGCCGGTACGATCAGCACCGCAACGGTTGGCAATCTTCCTTTCACTTCGATCATTGGCACTACTTCTGTTGCGCAACTGGGCGCGGTGCCTTTCAATTCATTAAATGGAACCATCTCTTTTGCTCAAGTCGGAGTATTAAATGGTTCTAGCATCGGTGCCGGTACAATCAATATCGCTCGGTTGGGTTCAATCCCATTTACTTCACTGAACGGTACAATTAGCACCGCGCAAATCGGAGTCATTGACGGATCTTCGATCACCAATATCGCGGGTTCATCAATCACTTCAGGAACAATCAACTGGGCGATCTTGGCTCAGCTTCCATCTTCGCAATTGGCCGGTACGATCAGCACCGCAACGGTTGGCAATCTTCCTTTTACCTCGATCATTGGAACTACTTCGGTCGCGCAACTGGGAGCCGTGCCTTTCACGT
>JAYUPS010000304.1:0-6852 GCA_043759945.1 Bdellovibrio sp. | reverse complement strand
CAATGACTTCATAGCCTTGTTCGACAAGCAGACTGGCCGCCACCGAACTGTCCACGCCCCCACTCATTGCGACGAGAACTCGCCCTTTGGAGTTTACCATGACAGCTCCCCAAAATTCGGTTGATTCAGGGCCCGCACCCGGCGAACCACGGTCTCTAGTGCGAAGCAAAATCTTTCGACATCTTCGCGGGTGGTTTCCCAACCTAAGCTCACGCGCAAACTGCTTTGCGCCTGATTACGGGTGAATCCCATGTTTAATAATACGGGACTGGGCTCAGGGTTTCCGCTGGAACAGGCCGCCCCCGTGGAAACGGCAAAGCCTAAAATATCGAGACTCATCAAAAGAGTTTCCCCATCGACGCCCGCCACAAACATTAAGCTGGTGTTGGGAATTCGAACGGCTTCCTGGGCGATGACCGACACGTCTTTAATTTTTAATTGGATTTGATCTTCCATGTAGTCTCTGAGCTCTTGCATCCGCGCGGCGTGAGTTTCAATTTCTTGCAGCCGATGGATTATTAAACCCAACGAAGAAATTCCAAGCGTGTTTTCGGTTCCGCCCCGGCGAGATCGCTCTTGGCCTCCGCCGAAAACCAAGTTGGAGTAAGGTCTTCCCTTTTTCACATACAGCAATCCGATGCCCTTGAGCGCGCCGATCTTGTGCCCCGAGAACGAGGCATAGTCCACATTGAGATCTTTAAGATTCACGGGAATTTTCCCGAAGGCTTGCACCCCATCGGTGTGCATCAAGGCCCCAAACTTTTCGGCAAAAGCTGCGATCTCTCTCACGGGAAAGATGGAACCCGTTTCGTTGTTGGCGAGCATCACCGAAACTAAAAGTGTTTTTGAGTTAATGACTTCGCGGGCGTGTTCTAAATCCAATTTTCCATTCGTTAGAACTCGGATACGATGGACCCTAAAACCCCGACGCTCAATTTGCTGGAGCGCCCGTTCCGTGCTGGGATGCTCAGCAGAGGTGGCAACAAATTCGTCTTTGCCTTGGTAAACCAAGGGCAATTCATTTTGACTCAGAAGATCGGCCAGTCCCAGCAGGACCGTGTTGTTGCCTTCGGAAGCCCCGCTGTTAAAAATTAATTCCAAGGGACTGATACCCAATCCCGCGGCCAGGTCACGACGGGCTTCACGGACCTTGGTCTTGATTGCTTGACCGGCCCAATGGATCGAACTTGGATTTCCCCAAAGTTCCACCAGATCAGGCAAGGCCTGACGAACCTCAAGCGCGGTGATCGCGGTGGCATTGAAGTCGAGGTAAACTTTCGTAATATCTTGGTTTTTCTTTTCCATTGATGTGCTTTGACCCCTAGCATAAACAATCATTTCAGACAAGGGGTTGGGGAGCCTTCTGACCTAGGACCAAAAAATAGCTATTTCAACCACTTAAACCGAGCCCCAGGGGTTTTTGGGCTGTGAATTTTTGAACAAATTGCCGATAGAGTCTCTGTGAGCAGACCTATTTTGCATACACAGTTTTTTAAAGATCATGGACCCAAACGGGATTTCTATCGCCGTTTTCAAAATCATTACACGTGGTCTCGCCAAGTTTTGCCCGTTTACGAGTGGGAGGGCTTGCTCTTTGTTGCCACCGACGTGAGTGACTTGCTGGAAAGTCCTCCGGGGGATTGGCCCGGAAATTGGGTTCTGATCGAATCCAATTCCGCAGATCTTGAAAATTTATGGATCGAGTTTCAAGAGGGAAACGAGTCTTCGTTTCACACGCAGACCAACCTTAAAAATTCACCGACCACGAGTGGAATTTTAATTCTCCCGGATCTTCCTGATCTAGAGCTGGAACTTATTGATTCCGACTCTAATTTTAAACCTTCGGCCTTGCACTCGGCCGTTAATCAAATAGTTCCCGCGAAAGTCTCGGGTGTGACCATTACAGCTCCGGCGACGGCACAGGTGGTAGCACCGGTGATGGATGATTTGGAAAGCCTGATGAACGCCGTAACAGCTCCTGAACCCTTGATGCTTTTTGAAAATCCCGAAGAAGGTTCTGATCTGCTCGAGGGGCTCTCACCCACCGCAGCGCCGGTCACTCTTTCAAAAATTGCAACCGACGAGCCGATTTTTGAAGACACACTTCCCCCGACTCCGCGAGCGTCAATACTGAAAAAATCGAACGAGCTTCCGCCGGTCCCAGCAATTGCGGAAATCGATGAACTGACTCCGACTCCACCCCCGATGACACCGGCATCGGAACCAATTTTAGCAGCGCCACAGAAAAAATCAGAAATTCCGCTTCCCAACGAAGAACGGCTCTTGATTGATCAGTTACCAAAGTTTTACCAGCGTGGTTTTTTAGCTCTGAAAGCCGGAAATTCGATTCGTCTGGTCAGCTGGCCCCGTGACATGACGGCGGAACTGGCCACCAAAGAAAAAGATTTTTCACTGAGCCCCCCCTCGCCGTTTCGGATCGTCCTGCGAACCGAGAAGCCCTACCACGGCTACCTAATACAGACGCCTTTTATGACTCAAGTCTTAGCGGCATGGAACAGCACTCAATATCCAGAGACACTGACGGTCGTGCCGGTGCGCTCAGATAACCTGGTCGTCGGATTTCTAATTTGCATGGGTAACAAAGAGGCCGAAAGAAAGACAGGATTGCAAGCTGTCGAAAAGGTCGCCGAATCCTTGGGCGAAAAATGGAAAAAGATTGGCCCGCAGTTCACTAAAGCTGCGTGACCACAACGCTCCTGCCGGTTTCTTGAATTTCAAATAACAATTTTATTTTTCTTCGGTGGACCGGGAAATACTTGGTCGGGATTAAACCGGGCCACTCGATAAAAGTGATTGCGGAGTCCTCGCTGAGTAAATCCCAGAAGGCCGTGGTTTCCAGATCCTCGAGATTTTTTAACCGATACAAATCCCAATGATCTATTTGCTTTGCTTGTAAGCCATCTTTTAATTCATAGCGATGATGAAGAGCATAGGTGGGAGAGGCTCCTTGAGCAAATCCCCAGCCGCCCAACACCGCACGGACAAAGGTGGTTTTGCCGGCCGCCATCGGACCCTCGAGCAAGACAATGTCTCCCGGTTTTAAATCTTGAATCAGAGTTCGAAGCGCCGAAACCCAATCTTTGGCTTCAGGTATGAGAAACCTTAACAAGGGCCGTTCCATTAAAAGCCGTTCATAGTCTGGCACATTTTACGGACACTTTTTTCTAGGCCCAATTCGAGCGCGTGGCAAACCAAGGAATGACCAATATTGAGTTCCTGCAAGTGCGGGAGAACGATTATTTTTTTTGTGGAAACGTAATCCAGGCCGTGCCCCGCATGGACCCGCAGACCCAACTGGTGCGCTAATTTTGCAGATTCCACCAACCGCCTCCAAAGATTTTGGGCTTTGGTCATATTCTTTGCTTGCAGGGCAAGGACCCAACTGCCGGTGTGAAGCTCGACGGCTTCGGCTCCGGCTTTGAAACTGGCGCGCACTTGTTTTGGTGCCGGATCAATAAACATCGAAACTTCAATGCCCTTGCGTTGCAGTTCACCGCTAATTTTTTTTAATTTTGTCAGCTGGCCCTCGACATCCAAGCCACCTTCGGTGGTCAATTCCCGGCGCTTTTCGGGCACAAAACAAACCCAATCCGGCTGATATTTAAGCGCCATTTTTTTCATTTCGAGCGTTGCGCCCATTTCTAAATTAATAATGGCCGGTCGTTCCCGGCAAAGAACGGCGACATCATTTTCCTGGATGTGCCGACGATCCTCTCGCAAATGAATCGTGATTTGCTCGGCTCCGCCCCGGACAGAAATTTGCGCCATTTTTAAAATATCTGGATAGGGCGTCTGACCACCACGAACCTGTCTTAAGGTCGCGCAATGGTCGATGTTAACCCCCAAACGAATTGACCGGCGAGTTTTGTTCAATCGGCCACCTGTTTTTGAATAAGATCCGCAATTTTTTCGGCGTCAGAGACAATTTGTCGTCGGTCGGGGCCTTCGACCATCACGCGAACCACGGGTTCCGTTCCCGAATACCGCACAAAAACTCTTCCGTCTTTTCCAAGCCGGCCCGAAATTTCTTTCACTAAAGCGGTGTAGCCCTGCAAAGAATCCAGATCAACTTTCTTTTTAATCCGACAATTGATCAAAGCCTGGGGCACGTCATCGATGATGCGATTTAAATCACTGAGCCGGACCCCGGTTTCTTTCATGACCGAAAGAACATTGAGCGCCGCCACACAGCCGTCACCCGTGGTGGAGTGATCCAGAAATATGATATGACCGGATTGCTCACCGCCCAACGAATACCCGTTCTTGCGCATCTCTTCGACCACGTACTTGTCACCCACGTTGGTCTTGACCACGTCAATCCCGGCCTCTTTCATTTTACGTTCCAAACCAAAATTGCTCATTTGGGTTACTACCAGGGTGTTCTTTTTTAAGAGACCTTTTTTCTTCAGGTGAAGCGCGCAAACCCCAAGAATATGATCGCCATTCATGATTTGGCCTTTTTCATCGACCATGATCACCCTGTCGGCATCCCCGTCCAAACTAATTCCCACATCCGCACGGTAATCTAAAACAGCCTTGGCAATTTTGGCAGGGTACAGGGCTCCGGCTTTGTCGTTGATATTCACGCCATTGGGTTGATTGCCAATCATGATGACCTCGGCGCCCAGTTCTTCAAAAATAGCCGGCGCCACTCGGTAGGCTGCCCCGTTTGCGGCATCCAACACGATCCGTAAGCCATCCAGAGTGTCATCAATTGGAAAAGTGTTCTTCGCAAACACGAAGTAACGCCCTTGTGCATCGTCGATCCGACGAGTTCGACCAATGTGCTGGCTCTCGGGAACCAAATCGGCAAAGTTTTGAAACGCCACCAGTCTTTCGATTTCTCGTTCCATGGTTTCAGAAATTTTAAAACCGTCATGACCGAAAATTTTAATTCCATTATCTAAATACGGATTATGGCTTGCGGAAATGACGATGCCACTGGCCGCGCGCATATTGCGAGTCAGGTATCCGATACCCGGAGTGGGAAGTGGGCCCACCAGATGAACAAAAATTCCCATCGAGTTCAGGCCCGATGCCAACGCTTGCTCAATCATATAGCCGGATAGTCGCGTGTCTTTACCAATGACCACTTTGCGATCACGGCCCGCCCAGGGCAGCGTTTGTTTTTGCAAAAGATGGCCAATTGCCTGACCGACGCGAACGACGACCTCGGGGGTCATGGGATGCTGATTTGCCGTTCCTCGAATCCCGTCGGTTCCAAATAACCTGGGTGCCACTTTGTTTTCTGTGCTCATCGTTTATTAGTTACCTTTTCTCAAGCCTAACTTCGATGTTGGAGGGTGTCATGGAAACCAGCTTTACACCGAAGGGAAGATCCACTTTAGACCGGGGAATTTCAACGACCGAGACGCCTTCTGGTCTTTGGCCAAGGTCAATGGTCACCACTTGGCTCACTCCATTTTCCACAAAACGACGAAGGGCGGTTCGGGGTCCTGAAACTTTGACCTTTATCTGATCGACACTTTGTTCTTTCACGACCATACCCACCGGAGTGACGAGCTCGATTTCCATTTTTCGCGAAACGACAAAATCACGCCGACCCAAAATAGTGATCCATAAAATCAGTGCAATCAAAAGCGAGATGAGCTTGTAGCTCAGATTCTCTAAAAAAATTCCACGCACTTGTCTTTGGACTTTTGATTTCACGAAAAATTCTCCGTCGCCACATTGGCCCGCATCTTAAGCCCGAAGACATCGTACAGGGCTTGGCGCAAATGACCGGTGTTGGGCATAACATCCAGCTGGCCCGAGTGCACTAAACCAACGGATCTGTTTTCCTCGCTGACGATGATAACGATGGAATCGGATTCCTCTGTTAGACCGATGGCCGCGCGGTGCCGAGTTCCTAGGTTTTTATCTAAAACAGGGTTTTTACTTAAGGGCAAAAAGTTTCCGGCCGAATGAATTTTGCCGCCACGAACCAGGACCGCCCCATCGTGCATGGGACTGGAGTTATGAAATATGGACATCAAAAGCTCAGCGCTTAATCGGGCATCAACTTCGGTTCCAAATTCAATGTGGTAATCAATCATGATGTCGCGCTCGAGCACGATTAAAGCCCCGCAACCCTTTTCGGCCAGGGCAAAGACTCCTTTAACAATTTCTTCGACGACATAGGTTTCTTGCGCGCCCGAAACGTCGGTGAAAAAGGGATTGCTGCCGATCTGCGCGAGCGCCCGGCGAATCTCACCCTGAAACAAGATCACAACGATCACGAACAGATTGGAAAAAAATTTTTCTAAAATCCAATTGAACGTGAAGAGTTCAAACCAAATAGAAAAAATGTAAGAAATTGCCAGCACGCCAAGTCCCGAGAGCATCTGAATGGTGCCCGTTTTTTTGATTAAAATCAAAATCCGGTAAACCACCATCCACACTAAGACCATGTCCAGGATATCCTGGACACGAAGGTGCATTAAAATAAAAACAACGTTGTCGATAACTTGCGAAAACATTAAGAGGTCACAGGTCCCGGATCCCCGACAGGATCACTTCCCGACTTAGGATCTTTTTTTTCTTTTTCGTCGGCCACCAGAGTAAGCCCGCCGCCGTTTGATTTGTTTTGACGAACCTTTTGAACTTCAGAAACGGCCGCGCCCTTGACGAGCATATCAATTTCCGGAGCATCCAGGGTTTCAAGTTCAATAAGTCCTTGGGCTAAGCGCTCCAGAGCGTCGCGGTTGTCTTTGATGATTTGGACGGCCTGTTTGTAACCCGTATCGATGATCTGAAAAATTTCGTGATCAATTTGCTCGGCTTTGGCATCAGAATAATTTGCGGTTTTATTACCGTAATTCATTCCTAAAA
>JAYUPS010000303.1:0-6854 GCA_043759945.1 Bdellovibrio sp. | reverse complement strand
AAACACTGAGAGGCTTAAAGCCCTTCATTTGGATGGTCGACCAAGACTTAGGAACTCCAAAAATTCTCTCGACCGATGCGATAACATTCTCGGGCATGATCACGCTCGTCGTTGCATTGCGCTCCAGAACAACTTTTTGAGCCGCATGATCAAAGCCGCCCGCAATGTGATAGCTGCGACCATATTCAGATTGATCTCGGGTCACCAGTCGACTTGCGCCAACGGTTTTGCCGCCCTTAATTCCCTTGCCGATCAAAATTACTGAATTCGTCATCGGGTTATGGTCTTTTCCACCCGAGGTATTGAGCGCTGGGGTTCGGGAAAAATCCGAAGTAACGAAAAAAGTAGTACGATCATAAAAGCTCTCCCCCGTCGTGCCAAAAGGGGTTTGCTTAAATGCTTTTAGAATCACCGAGATATTTTCCATCAAGCTCATCAAGGCATTTTTGTGGGTGTTCTCGTGGCCGGAATGGGTATCAAGACTTATTTGCTGAGGGCGAAGACTCAGGGTCGCCGTGCGCGATAAACCTGTTTGGAAGCCAGATAAAATCCACGGCAGGTTCGCCAGAGTTAAATCATTTGCGGGCAGAATCGAATTCATACTTTGGGTTAATTTGGCGCTGAGCTCTTGCATCTCTTTTAGTTTAACCGCCTGCTTTTTTAACAAATCTTGAGCTCGCGACACCGCGGTTCCCGCTCTCGGAAGATCCAAATCTTCTCCGACCGAACCCGTCACGTTTTTCAAAGAGTTAATATCAGTAATCATTTGTTTAGACACACCCATAAAAGGACGTCCCGACAAAGTCATGACCCCGAGGGCGGGGGTTTCTGCGGAACAATCCGCCAGGTGCACCGCGATTTCTGCATGAGAGCTATTTCCGGCCCCGGTCGTCATATAACGACGATGAGCATCGTGACCACTGTCCGATTTACCGGCCAAAACTCCGTTAACCACCGTCATCTGGCTTGCGTATTCCAAAAGGGGCTTCATGGCAGGGCCCATGTAAATTTCCTCGCCCTTTAAAAGTTCCGACGGAGAGTATTCAATGAACATATCTTTCGCATCGGGACGTTGCTCCAACAGCCAAGGATCCATTGCTAATGTCACGTCCCAGCCCTCGGTCAATACGATTTGAACGAAGAAATGATCTGGATTTTCAGCAGCTAAAAGTGATTCAAACGGCAGACTGCCGGCAACTAAGCCAGTGCCCATCAAAAGTCCGCTGTTCGTTAGGAAATTTCGTCGATTCATAATTGCTCCCGATTAATCCTGAAAAATTAAAACATTAAAAATTCGTCACGAAACGCAGCCCAGATCTGAACTTTTTTGTAAGTCTCAACCATGGTCAAATTCTCGGTTTGTTTTTGCAGGGCCGAAATTAAATCCTCGGACGAGGTGTTGTTCATCTCTTCATAAACTTTCAAAGTGCCCCAAACCCTTAACAAAAGAGCGCGGATATAAAGACGTTGATCTTTAGAGCTTAGGTCTTTCACTTTAAGTTTGGACCACTCGTTCGGATCCTGGGAACAAAATTCAGGACGGCAAGGAATGAATTTTTTCAACTGATAAGACAAGATCTCTGTAAAACGGACTTTCAAGTCCTCTGTGTAATACAAATAAGAACCTGTTTGGACGCCCTGCTGTTGAAGCTCTTGCCCGATCGCTAGGTCGGCACAAGCTTTTAATTGATTAATCAGACCTGCGCCAGGGGCCACAGTGTCTGGTTCCCCGGTGGCCGGTTTGTTTTCTCCCAGTAAGATCCGCAAAGATTTAGCATCTGTCGATTCCGAAGAAGAAGTTGGATCACAAGAACTGGTGGTCGTCCAAAACGGGAAACGATCCATAAACAAATCAATCATATCCAATGGCGCCAAATAACGGTTCTGAGTTTCTTCAAAAGAGGTTGTGTGAAGAAGTTTCGATTTATTCTTTTTAAGTCCCAAACTACCCATGGAGGCGGCCGAGTTCAAACAGACGCTCGCTAAAAGCAAAGTTATTAAAAATCGATAAACTGATTTCATAAGCGACCGCCTTTGGTCATTGGGGTTCCACTTTCATCCGGTGTCCCGGCCTCGATCCATTCTCTGATAATTCTCAAATCCACCGCCGAGGGCTGCCAGGGACTGGTTTTCGGAGGCATTGAGCGCACGCCGGCTTTACCGTTCAGGTCAAGACTTCCGGCGATGATCGTTCGAACCCAATACTCCGTCGTGGCGGAGGTTCCACCAATCGGCCACTGAGTTAGACTGGGTACGGCCTCGTCCCAATCCGTCTTCACACCATTTTTAGAGTTGTGGCAGGTGTCACAACGAAGCAAAAGGGCCTTTGCTTGCAGAGCCAAGGACTTTAATGGGGTCGAAGCCTGTGCGGTCGCTTTAAACTCGGTCGAAGTGACGAGCGCTTTCACCAGGGCCACGGGACGACGGCCGCTTTTTTCAAAAAGCTGAAACAGATATTTTGCTTTTTGTTCCGACATTTTTACGTCCCGGCCAACAAACCAATTCCAGAAATGGCTTACTTGGCAACTCAGGTATTCGGGTTGTTTTGAAATGGCCTTTGCCAATGCGCCGATAGAATCCACGGGCTGATTCACAAGCTCGCCCGATTTGCGACGGAAAGAAAGAGCTCCGGAACCTGTAACAGTACTTATCGCGTCGCCAGTTTTTAGAAGAGTCCGACCGGCGGGATCGAGTTTAAAGTGACAGGCCATGCAATCAGCCTGAGTTCCGTGCAAGGAATCGCCCCCCGCTTTGAGCTCGGACTTTAGCTCTTGTTCCGTCTTTGATTTGTTCGGAAAAACTTGATCTAGAACAGATTCTAAATTTTCCGAGTTGTCCGGAATGACCGCGGCCATGGGATCGCACAAGAAGATGCGAAAAATAGCGGCCGCTCTTCGGCGGTTTTTGTTAAGGGCCGAGTTTCCGAAGCGAGCTAAAAAACGAGACGTCGTAATCGCTCCTGCAAAGCGTGGGTCCTCGGTAAAATCCTCGTTCAGGGGGTCTGCTCGAAAGTCGGATTCAGAACGTTGATCATCCAACTGAAAATGCTTGAGCGGCGAAAGAAAAATACGGTCGGCGATCAACCGGGCACGGTCGTCCGACTGGATGTTGTTTTTGAAGTCTTCCGGGTTGTAAGCTTCGCCGCTGCGATAAGGCTTGTAAAAATACCCGTCGGACTGGTGCTTGGTCGAAGTCAGTAACTGATCCCATGACAAGTTGTTTCGATTGATGCTGTGAAAAAGATTGGTCAAAACATCTTTGCGGTAAGCTTTCTTTGTCCACGGGGTGCGCACTTGAAAGAGCTCACTTAAATTGTAGGTCATTTTATCCGCAAATGCGGGCGAGGCCAAAAGTTGATCGATGAATTGATTAAAAAAGGCAGAGACTTGCTCCGGATTTTGCTGCGCTTTTTCTAGGGCTTCAAATTCGTTGGGGGTGGGCTGTCGACCCGCAATGAAACCTGTCAGTTTACGCAGGTAAGTGGCATTTCCCATCTCGGTCTGCTGAGCGAAAACAGATCCAGCTAGAAAAAAAGAAAACAAGAGAGCGGTTAGAAAAGTTGTCATTGAAAGTCCTCGCCTGTAGTTCGCTTGTATTCCAAACTAGATCCAAATTCCGAAGAAACTTCGTTCGAAAGATAAACGGCGGGTTTGTTTTTTTCCACGTTCCCGGCTTGCCCTTGATATTGTGCGATCAGTTCTGCTAAATTGTGTGCGCCGGTGATCTGACAGGAATTTTCACCCACTACGAACGCAAAAGTTGTGGCAAAGGGAAGGTAGATTTCATTTTTCTTATTTCCACGACGAGCCGATCGGTAGATGTTTGTGTTGTCCTCTTTTTTAAAGACCACATTGTTAAATGTGGCTGAGATTCGGTTTTCATCATTTCCGGTTTCGCGATTTTGGGTCATTGTTTCAGTTAATATCGACTCAATCCGAAAACTTTGGGGACGGCTCTTCAGGTCGCCCGTTAACCAGCCAAACTGGTTGCAACTTAAGCCCAAGGTATTTATCGAGTAATTCTCGTAGAGCTCCTGGGCTGCGTTGTCGGGAGAAAATTGAAAGCTTCCGGTAAAAGTAAGTTCTGCTGACAGTTTTTGGTTAAATGCTCCCATGAGCGCTTGTCCAATTTTCGAGCCCTCGGAATGTTTGGTCCAAACAATGTTGACGCGCGCAACATAGGCATCGGCATGAAAAAGACATTTCGCGGCCGGCATCTCTGGATGGCAAAGATTTTCGGTGGTGGTTAACTGCGTTTTTAAAGACATCTTTTCTGGGCCGTAGATGACAGATTCGGCCTCGCGTCCGTCAATAAATATAAGTTTTATGGCGGGCAGCCCAGAAGATTTCTGATTGCGTTCAATTTTAAATTTTGGAGCCGGTGTGGGCGTCGGGGTTTGCGCCATCGCCGCTGGGCTTAGGCAAGATAGTGCCGGTAAACTTAACGCGAGTTTTATCAGAATTGATTTCATAGGGTTTCGCTAAAGCAAATGGCAGACTTGAATTGACCGCCGCCAAATCCAAAGCCTTGGGGTCTCGCTGTCTAGAAATGAGACACTGAGCGCTAAAGGCGCGCCGCACCTGTAGCGGCGGCGCTGCACTACAAAAAGGGAACTGTTACCTATTGCGGTTCTACAAAAAGGGAACTGTTACCTATTGCGGTTCTACAAAAAGGGAACTGTTACCTATTGCGGGCAGATCAAGCTTTGCTCGTAAGCCGAGATTTTTAAGTCCTCGAAGGGAACAAACTCCAAGACGCGTCTTTCGACGGCCGAATAGCCCACCGAGTTTCCGTCGGTGTTTCGAACCCAATAGGCGCGCGCCGCCGACGGGGTCCATCCGCAAAATTGCTGCAACGAAATCGCGGCCACATACCCCGAGGAATGCCAACCATTCCAACAGTGGGCGTACACCGGGCCGGGCTTCACGCCGCGGATGTGTTCCAAGATTGTCGTCATCAATTGTCTCTCGTTGCCGGTGCGCAGGCCGCTAAGCTGGCGATAGTTCAAATAGTTAGGAACTTTGCCCGCAACACATTGGGTAAAGGGCGGGGCCGTTTCAAAGTTCTCTGTGTAGAGATAGATCGCTTCTGAAAATCCCTCTTGGCACAGGTTGTACAAACCGCCGTCGGGCAAGGGATTTATATTCGGGCGCTTTTCGATTTTTGAGAACGCATTGTTTCCGCCCCCGCGATAATAAACTCCGTGCAGAACGGCGCGCAGGTTGCGGGTGCCGTAAAGATTGTCATAGCCTTCGCCCTGGTTGTCGGTCAGTTTCGTGTCGATGTCCATCAGCATGTAGCGCTGCTTGTAGGTCTCGACTTGGTGTTTTAGATCAAAAGCTTTGCCGGGAACCACAAGCAATAATGAAACGAAAAAAAGCCCGCAAATAAACCCAAAGAATCGTCGCATGAAGCCCCCCGGTCGATTGATGTGCCACCAATCTTACCGTGGGAGTTTTAGAAATTACTCGCAAGAAGTGCTTAACACCCCATTAGCGAAGTGCGCATCTAGATCAAGGTCCAGCTTCAAGCTTTGATTTTGGCAGGCCTTTTTCAAAACGCTCGCGGCGTAATTCACGTTGCTACGGAAATTAGCGTAGTCATTCTCGGTCATCATGGTTTCGCGTTTGAAAAAAGTTTTGGCTTCTTCGGTCGCAAGCGAAGAGTTCAACTTCTGAAGCTGACTGTAAGTTTCGGGATTAATGTGACGAAGACCTTCGACTAGACGAGCGGCCTTCAAATGATTCTCGCGGTTCACGCCGCAATCGTTGTCCTTCATCATCATCTCTTTTATTTTCAGGGCTTTTTTGTTTTGAATTTCTTCGGGCGTGAGAGAACTCGATTTCTGGATGGATCCATTTTCCGAGTAATAATAAACTTCGGTGAAATGTAAATTTCCGAAACGATCTTCTTGGCTCAAGATGGTGTCTAAGACCACCATGTCGGCCACGTTTTTCATTTGCACGAGCTTTTGCAGCGTCGTGGTATTAAATGTAGTAGCCAAAAATGTTTTTGCGGGTGCGGCCGTTTTTAGAAGTTTAAAAGTCGGGCTGCGGTCCCGGAAATTAATGGCGCGCGATTGTTGATTGGCGCCGCCGTGAAACATTTCGGAGTATTTTTCCTCTTTCTTGGGATTTTTAGAAAGCGCGCCGTAGCTCTGTTTCAGGTCATCGGTGAACAAATTGTCTTTTTTGGGACTGGCAGAGCCTTTATTTAGATAATTCAAAAGACTTCCCCAAGTCAGAGCGATCGTATCCCCGCTCTTGCCACGCGCTTTCAACAGCGACAGGGTTTTATTGCCCACTTGCAAATGGCGTTTCAGATCCATGGTCCGCAGAACCGAAACGGGGACCTGGTTCACGTGTCCAAAGTAGCGCGACAAATGATAGTAACTTAAAATAGCGGGAGTGTAAGAGCAGCTCGTGCTGTTTTTGTACTTGGCGATTTTTCCGAATTCGTTTTTTGGATCTTCGGCTTTAGTGATTTCGCAGTTTTTGGTTTCCACTTGCGCGGCTGTCATTCCGGTTGGCACGGTAAAGAATTCGACGCCGGGGTTGGTGCTGGTGATTTTTCCGCAAATCGCCACGTTTTGGGTTTTGCCGTTCACATCACTTTGGCAAAGCGCGATTTCGTTTTTCAAATCTTTTTCCGAGTATTTTCCGCCCTCAATTTTTTTAGGAATGATGCAAACCTCGCTTAGACTGCGGGAAACGATTTGCTCTCCGCGATCCAGGGTCGGGGTCATGGTGGCCAGGGCGGGGATGGCAAATAAAGCCAAAATTGAAAACATGGGGGCTCCTTTAGTTTTTTTCACAGAAAAATTGAAAGCCTTGGGCGTCCGTTAAAATCTGACC
>JAYUPS010000302.1:0-2721 GCA_043759945.1 Bdellovibrio sp. | reverse complement strand
TGCACGAATCACAGCTTCTGGATGAGCGCCTTTGGGATTTTGATGATTTTGAAAGTCGCACCACTCAGAAAGAGGCCGCATGGCTTCTTTGACCACGTTCACTACGCCCGCAGGGTTTAAAGATCCAAA
Organism: Bdellovibrio sp.; assembly: GCA_043759945.1. Classification (GTDB taxonomy): domain Bacteria; phylum Bdellovibrionota; class Bdellovibrionia; order Bdellovibrionales; family Bdellovibrionaceae; genus JAYUPS01. Next base: position 2,592 of record JAYUPS010000302.1, on the reverse strand, counting down.
GATCGCCAAGGGTCATATTTTAGTGTACCGACTTTTTGACGTCGCCGAATCCATTAAGGTCAACGAACTCGAAAAAGTTCTTTTGAATCAGCGGGGCGCAGAAAAATTCAACGTTCCTAAATTTATCGATCGCGCCCTGGTCATGAAACAGCCGCCGATGGCTTATGGTTTGGGGGACGTTACCCTGAATGTCGACGGGGCCAACGTTCAGGCAAACCTGATCGCAAAAATGCGAGATTACGGTGTGATCTCTTTGATCTATCAAATTCCGATTGAGCCCAGCACCAAGTGGTCTGAACTGGTGTGCAAAGCGGTGGATTTGGAAGAGGGTTCCGAGATCGACGCCCACGCCGAAGCGTTCCTGCCGAAATTTTGCGACCAAATAAAATCGACTTTGGATAAACCAACGAACTCGGACCAATTTGAAGACTACATTGTTTACTACATCGAAAAGTTCGAAGATCCGATTCCGATCGCCGAAGTTTTGACCTCGGTGGATATCCCGGCGTTGCTTTTAGCCGAGCACGAAGTCGAACTGTCTGCGAACTCGCGAAAAGCCGCGCTCGAAAATGCGTACCAGTACGGACGAAATGATTTGGCGATCGTCGAGTGGAATGCAGCACTTGTGATTGAACCTTCGGGCGGTCGCGAGATCCCTGATATTTTAGAATTTGCAGTGTCGCATTTGCTCGAGATGCGTTTTTATGATGATTTGCTCGACCGGCGCCTGCAGGGGCTTTACGACGATATTGAAAAGAAGCGCAAGGGGATCTGGTCCAACCGATTTGATGACGTGTACGATGAATCTTCGGCTCGGTACATCGAGTTCACCGAGTTTATTGAAAAGGTCGAAAACTCTCTCAAAGTGGTGGGGGATTTTTACTTGGCCAGTCTTTACCGGGCGGCGATGAAAAAGTTTCGTTTGCCCGATTGGCAGAACTCGGTGACTCGCAAAATGGCGATCCTGGGTCAGGTGTCTTCGCTGCTTCAAGGGCAGGTGAATAACCGACGATCCCATTTGCTTGAGATCGTCATCATTATCTTAATTGCATTTGAGATTCTGTCTGCGATCTGGAACTAATTCGTAATTTTTGCTTCTTTGGGTGTGTAGCTGGTGGCTTTCACTTCGGTCTTCACTTGATCGACGTTAATTTTTTCACCGCGCTTGGTTTCAATGACCAATTGACCCATCTTTTTACCGGCATCGGTGATCTCGGCTTTGCAGGATTTGTAGCCCTTGTCTTTGCCGCAAGCTTTGGCCTCGACGGCGGCGGTGCAGCCTCCGCAGTGCATGCCCTCGATGGGCATCGTCATGGTTTCAGCAAAAGCGCTGGTGCTGACAAACAAAATTAGAACGACAGAAATTAGTCTCATGGAATACTCCTTGGGTTAGGTCTTAAAGAGTCTCAAAAATTGTTGGAGTTCGCTCAAGTTTCGATCATTAACGCTTAGCATAATTGGGTGTCGAAGAAACCCATTGATCGAGGTTGGTCCCCCCAGTATACCAACTGTTCCCAAGCTAACGGAGCGTTAGTTAAGTTGGTTATAACGTCCGCCTGTCACGCGGAAGGCCGCGGGTTCGAGTCCCGCACGCTCCGCCAAGACTTCCCATGAAATTAAATAGTTAGAATGAAAAACCTCGGCTGATTCAGCCGAGGCGGCCGAGGTTTTAAAAAAACATCCGAAATATACCACTGAGTGTGTTATACTACTAAGTGTGTTGGTAAGATTATTTATTGAGCTTTCAAGTTTCAAGAACAAAGTGGATTCGCTAGGAGGACCGGCGCTTCTAAAGGTCATCCAAGATGAACTTCTAAAGGATATTCAAAATGGTGATCTTATCAAGGGTGCTGGAGGCGTAAGGAAATTACGAGTGGCGCGCTCTGGTGGTGGAAAAAGCGGCGGCTTCCGAGTTTTCTATTTGGATCTGCCTCAAAAGGAAATCACATATTTGATGGCGCTTTTGGACAAACGAGAGTCTGAAAATATCTCTGACCATGAAAAAAAGATTTTGCGAGCGTTCGCCAAGGCGATCAAGGGAGAATGACGATGAAAAAAACAAAATTGGGACAAGAGCTGATTGGCGGAATGATGGAAATTATTGCTCATCAAGAAGGCAAGATCACTCTTCGAACCACGAAAATGGAAATGCCTGACCCCCCGCCGGAGTTATCGGCAAACGATGTCTCTAAAATCAGGGTCAAGCGCCTTCACATGAGTCAGGGGGCGTTTGCAAAACTTCTTGGAGTGAGCGTTCGTGTGATCCAGTCCTGGGAGCAGGGGGAAAAGAAACCCTCTGGGGCGGCAAGGAGACTCTTGCAGGTGGCTGAAAGAAATCCCGATGCTCTTTTATCAGCCGTAAGTCCGCGTCGGCGCGCAAAGGCCAGCTAATCTCATTTCAAAAGTCTCCCGATAAGGCCTTAACTTTACAAAAGTTGAGGTCAATTTCATGGGTTACTACATCAAGTTTCTTCCTTGGAAAAAGTCAGCACCATGTTGGAAGGTTCAATTCATCTCCTTCAAAAAGTGCGACACGCAAAATTCCAAAGCGAAAAAGCCGAAGCGAGAACGGGATATTCCAAAGAATCGGTG
>JAYUPS010000301.1:0-2729 GCA_043759945.1 Bdellovibrio sp. | reverse complement strand
TGCGGCGACGACGCTGCTGCCGGTGTCCTGGCCCGAAGTAAACGGCCTTCATCCCTTTGCGCCCGTGTCCCAAATGACGGGGTATTTGGAAATGATCGAAGATCTGAAGGCAAAGCTCACGAGCATCACCGGATTTCCCGGAATTTCGCTCCAACCCAATGCGGGATCACAGGGCGAGTACGCGGGACTTTTAGTGATTCACGAGTATTTGCAAAAAACCAATCAAGGACACCGGGATATCTGCTTGATTCCAAGCTCGGCTCACGGAACGAATCCTGCCTCCGCGATCATGGCGGGCATGAGCGTGGTGGTGGTTCAGTGTGACGATCAGGGCAATATCGACATCGAAGATTTGCGGCAGAAAGCTTTGGCCCATAAAGAAAGATTAGCGGCCCTGATGGTCACTTACCCGAGCACTCACGGTGTGTTCGAAGAGAGCATCACCGACATTTGCAAAATTATTCACGAGCAGGGCGGTCAGGTCTACATGGATGGCGCCAACTTAAATGCGCTGGTTGGTCTGTGTCGTCCCGGAGAATTCGGGCCCGATGTTTGTCACATGAATTTGCACAAGACCTTTGCGATTCCGCACGGTGGTGGCGGACCGGGCGTGGGTCCCATCGGAGTGGCCAAACACTTGATGCCCTATTTGCCTCGGCAGACCAGTGTGCCCGAGAGTGGACCCGCGACGGGTTTGACCTCGACCACTTCGGCTCCGTGGGGGAGCGCCAGTATTTTGCCAATTTCTTGGAGCTACATCACAATGATGGGCTATCCGGGTCTTAAAAAAGCATCTTTGGTATCGATTTTAAATGCCAACTATATGGCGAAAAAATTGGACCCTCATTTTCCAGTACTGTTCAAGGGTCGAGAGGGTTTGGTCGCGCACGAATGCATCTTGGATTTGCGTTCATTTAAAAAATCCAACATTGACGTGAATGATGTGGCCAAACGCCTGATGGACTTTGGATTTCACGCGCCCACCATGTCGTGGCCCGTTGCCGGAACTTTAATGGTGGAGCCAACCGAAAGTGAATCCAAAGGGGAGCTGGATCGCTACATCGACGCGATGATAAAAATTAAAAAGGAAATCGATCTGATCGAAAAGGGTGAATGGCCTCAGGATAAAAATCCCCTGAAAAATGCTCCACACACCTCGCAGGCTCTGATGGCCACCGATTGGAACAATCCCTATTCGCGCGAAGAAGCGGCTTATCCGCTCCCGTGGGTGCGCCGAAATAAATTTTGGCCAACGGTGGGTCGCGTGGACAATGCTTATGGCGATCGCAACATCGTGTGTTCGTGCCCGCCGCTCGAGGACTACAAATAAGCATGGCTCGCCCCGCCCCCATCGGGCTTATCCGCATCGATAAAATGGGGGATCTGATCAATACGATCCCCCTGGATCAAAGCGAAATTTTAAAACAGTCCCCTATTGTGTGGGCCATCTCTGCGGGCTTGAAACCCTTTGTGGATCTGGCACAACCCCCAAGAAATCTGACCGAAATTCCCACCAAAAATTGGCGACAGGGTCTCAAAGCTTTGCGCGACTGGATTCGGTCCAATCAGTTGCAGACCGCAGTGATTTTTTATGGCCCCTGGTGGGTCGGCTTGGCTCTTTGGCTCGAAAAAGTTCCAGTGCGTATCGGTCGTCAAAGTCAGTGGCACAGTTTTTTGTTTTTAAACAAATCCTACCGGCAAAGTCGTAGCCAATCCAAAATGCACGAGGCCGATTACAATCTGGAGTTGATTCAAAAAACATTGGGCGGAACTCAGGAATCGGCGCCGGTCTTAAAATTAACCGCGCCCCCGCTCCGTCATTTGCTAGAAAAATATCAGCTCCAGTCGAAAAATTATTTTGTCGTTCATCCGGGCATGGCCGGCAGTGCTGTGAATTGGCCGCAAGAAAAATACATCGAAACTATACAGGAACTTTTAAAACAGGCCCTGGTCGTGATCACCGGCACCCCGATCGATGACCCCAGCTTAACTGAAGTTCGAAAAGAATTTGAAAAGCATCCGCAAGTCCGTTGGCTGCAAAATCAATTGGATTTGCCGAGCTTAATTTACGTGTTGTCTCAGGCTCGCGCCGTGATTGCCCCGAGCACGGGAGTGGCGCATTTGGCGGCCAGTCTGTCGGTGCGGACCTTGACCCTGTTCCCAAACAATCAGGCCCACAGTGCCACCCGCTGGGGTCCACGTGGTTCCCGCGTTCAAATATTTGATTTGGAACAAACGGAGCCCACAGCCTTGGTGCAAGAATGCCTGAAAAATCTTTAAATCGGGGATTTAGAACCTTTGTTTTTCCGGATCAGTTCTCAAAATCTATTTGGGCTGCGCTCGGAATTGAACCCACGCCGGCCAATTTGAAATCCATCGCGCAAGACGTTTTGAAAATGAGTGATTTCTACCGGGAAAATCCCCGGTCTCGCACTCCGTGGTCGGAAGTTTGGTGTCAACGGGCTCAAGCTTGTTACTTTTTGCCGCTCAATTACGTGCGCAACCGGGCTGTTTTCGAACAGGGTCGCCGTCTGGGATTTTTTAAGGGCCTTGAATCCGCAGTCGACGTTGGCTCGGGCCTGGGAGCTGTTGCTTTGGCCGCCCAAGAATTAAAACTGAAATGGCAGGGAGTTGAAATTTCGCCGGTGGCTCAAAGTTTGAGCCGGAAAGTAAATCCTGCGCTGCAATTTGTTCCCGAAGTTCCAAATATTGACCTGGTTAGTTTTTCT
>JAYUPS010000300.1:0-6894 GCA_043759945.1 Bdellovibrio sp. | reverse complement strand
ATTTTGGCTTCAATCGTGGTCGTGATGAATCGAAAAGTTCTGTTAAAAATTTTAAAAGGATTTTGAGGTATGGCCTACACCCGCAAAATTCTGTTTGAAAATCCCCAATTTGAGATGGTTCGCTGCGACTGGAACCAGGGCGACCGATCTGAAATGCACGGACACGGCTTCAGTCAATGTTTTGCCCTGGTCGAAAACGGAATCTTTGAAAATGTCACTTTGACCGAAGGCCATCGCAAAACGGAATTGGTCGAGACCGGTCAAGTCTTGTGGACCCCATTGGGTTCCCAGCACGAAATCCGGTGCGTTTCCGATCAGGGGCGCACCCTGCACGTCTACTCTCCCAAAGTTTCAGAAAGCCCGCAGAAAAAATTCCGAGCCCCCGAGATCGCTCCGCTTCGGGATTTGTTGGTTTTAAATTCAGCTCCGGCGGGGATCGAAAAATTAATGGAATCTCTGGTTCAAATTGAATCCCAATCCATTTCGACCAACGGTCCTTACTTTATGAACCAGCTCTTTTCAGGTGTTTTCCCTGAGACTGTTTTGGCCGAGCAGTTGATTGCCCGAAAAAAAACCACCCTTGCCACTTTTGAAGCCAGCCCGGTCTTTACGATGATGGAAGCCGAGGTTATTCAAAATCTTGGAAATCTTATCGGTTGGAAGCTGACAGATGGAGTTTCGGTTCCTGGCGGAAGCGCCGCCAATTTTATGGCCCTTCACTGCGCCCGCGAAAGAAAATTCCCGAAGGCTAAAACCGAGGGCCTGTCCGGCCAAAAGCCAGAGATTTTTATTTCGGATCAGGCTCATTACTCTTTTCAAAAAGCCGCCCTCGTACTGGGGTTCGGTTCGGATCAGGTGGTACAAGTAAAATCGGACTCACATGGGCGAATGATTTCTGGCGATTTAGACCTGAAAATAAATCAGGTTCAGGAGCGGGGTGAAACGCCCTTAATAGTTTGTGCGACTTCGGGCACCACGGTTTTCGGATCTTTTGATCCCTTGTCGGAAATTGCTGAAGTTTGCGAAAAGCACAATATTTGGCTGCACGTGGATGGTGCATGGGGTGGTCCCGTTCTGTTTTCAAAGACCGCCCGCGCCCTGGTTGCCGGAATACAAAAAGCAGACTCGGTCACATTTGATGCCCACAAACTTTTGGGAGCGGGGTTAACCTGCAGTTTTTTTCTGACGAAAAATCCGACGATTCTGCGTTCTGCCAATGATGTTTCGGGCGCGGAATACTTGTTTCATGATGAAGTGAATATTGATTCCGGAAAACTTTCTTGGCAGTGCGGGCGCAGGGCCGACGTGGTGTCTTTTTGGTCGATCTGGAAATCCAAGGGTAGCCAGGGCCTGGGTGAATTTGTAGACAGGATGTTGGAGTTAAGGACAAAAACGGTGGTCCGAATCGCCCAGCATCCCCGGCTTCGGCTGCTTCATGATCCTGAGTACTTAAATATTTGTGTGCAAGTCTTGCCCCCGAAAGGCGGTGGGGATGCCAAAACCTGGTCAAAAAAAGTGCGCGAGAAAATGAGGGATCAGGACTTAGCTATGGTGAACTATTCCACTGATAAGGATGGAACCACATTTCTGCGGATGATATTGGCAAATCCAGAGCTTGATATCGGGCACATTGAGCAGATTTTAAATTGGTCCTTGGAAGTATGTTGAATTTTTTCTTTTTAGGTCTGCTGCTCAGGTGTTCCTCGGGATTTGGTGCCATACATCATGAAGGCACTTTGAGCAGTGTGAATCTGGGGATCCGCTACTCCTCAGTTTTGGTTAAGCGGGGAATGATTTTCTACGAGGACTTTCAGATAGATCCTGTTTTAGGAGTTTTTCTTTTCGATGACCGGGTTGAATTTCTTGGTGATTCCTTGGGTTTCCGGGACTTTGTTTCCGGCGACCAGATTCGACTGCGAACGCGGCTGCAGGCTCTGAGTGACAACCCGCTTTTCCCGGCACTGGATTCGATCAAGAAGCCCAGGGATCGCACGGATACTTATGAATGGATCAACACGGCGGAATTCTTTTTGCCGGGTTACAATGACAACTACTCGAGTGAAATAGATTTGAGTTTTGCCAAAGACGTTTCGGTTCATTGGGGTCACTATTTTGAAATACTTGCGAAGTTCAAAATTTTTGATTTTCGAATATTTGGGACTCTTTTGGAGCCAAATTTGGTCGGGTCTTTCGGCTACGGTGACGCCGCCCACAACGGATATTTGTACGGACCTGCGGAAGCAAAATTGGGCCCAGTAAATTCGACGGTGGGGGTGTGGGTGGCTTTTCCCGAACAGGCCGATCGATTCTATCCCATTCTGCAAATAATGAAGTTTAGCACGCAGGGCTTAAATCAAAACAGCCAGGGCTATCTTTTTTCCTTTATTGCCACCATTGGTCTTCTGGAATGAAGCATCTTATTTTGGGACTTTTGTTTTTTTCGCTCAGCGCCTGTTTGAATCCGATGAAAAGTATCGAACCCGAAATCAAAGATTTCAAAAAAGAATTTCCGAATAACTTCCAAACTTACCCGACGCCGAATCGCCAAATGCATTTTGCCTGGTCCGGAGATCCTTCCCGGCCCCCGATTCTATTTGTGCACGGTTCGCCAGGATCCTGGCAGGGTTGGTCGCAATTTTTGCAAAGCAAAGATCTTCAAAAAAACTTTCATGTCTTGGCCGTAGACCGACCCGGCTACGGCGGTTCTCAAAAAGGGGAACCGGAGTTAAGCCTCCAGAAACAAGCAGCCGATATTGTCGCCTCTTTGAAGTTTAATAAAAGTGGCAAAAGGGCGATTGTCATCGGTCATTCTTTGGGAGGACCCATCGTAGCCCGTATGGCTATCGATCACCCTGAACAAATCTCTGGTTTGGTACTGGTTGCGGCTTCGGTCGATCCGCGACTGGAGGAACTGCGATGGTTTCAATATCTCGGCAAATGGTTTTCGTGGATCTTGCCCTCGGACTTCAAGGTTTGCGTGAAGGAAATTTGGCCGCTGCGGGGGGAATTGGAAAAAATGGAACATTTGTGGTCAAAAATAAAAGCCAAGACGATCATCGTGCACGGAGAAGAAGATCCCTTGGTTCAGGTGGCCAATGTGGATTTTATGGTTTCTCATTTATCTCCGGAAAATTTAGTTCGGACCGATCGAATTCCTGAGCTCGATCATTTTATACCCTGGAACCAACCAGATTTAATTTTCAAATCTATTGATTCCTTAAAAATTTATCAGTGATTTATTTATTCCATAGGCCCAACAAGACAGTCCTTAGCTCCGGTAAACTGAGCGTTTACGCAATCTAGGGATTACAGGGCTGAGAAATATGAACTATCAAAGTGTTGAAGGGAAATCATTCCCGACAAAACAAGGAGTCTTCAATGACAAAAACATTTATGCCACTACTGGCCGCTATTTTGATGGGGTCTATGGCCCACGCCGATTTTTCTGGTTCGCAAGATCATTTGCGAAACTCTGGCAGATCCAATACGTCAAACGGAACACAATATGAGACCTCTCCGAACGATCTGTCGAATTCTCAGAACGAATTGCGACGCAATGGTCGCTCCCGCAAGCCCGTCTATATGTCCTGCGAAGAAGCGGAGTTTGGAACTGGATTTTGGTGGGAATGTCGTCAGTTGAACGGCAACTAATTAGATTTTTTTAAAAACTTCAAAGATCCCATAACCTTGTCCCTTAAGGCGCCCTAATGGGCGCTTTAAGTTGTTGAGACAGGCGGAAGCGAGTACTGTAGTCCGGTGGGCCATTTAAAAGACCATGTCGAGAAGCTATTCTACTTCCAAGTCGCCGCTGAAAAGGGATCCATACATCGTGCGGCAGTGGTACTATCAATAACTCAGTCGAGCCTGTCTACGTCGATAAAAGTTTTAGAGCAATCGATCGGGACTCTTCTGTTCGATCGAAGTCCGGCGGGTGTTAAGCTGACTACCGATGGAAAAATTGTTTATGAATATTCGAAAAAATTGTCGAAGGAAATTCAGGATCTGGAAATGAAACTTTCTGGGACTGTTTCCGGTTGAACTCAACAGCCGTAGTTTTTTTCGTTAAAGATCCGCGTTCGGAGCCCGTAAAAACACGGCTAGCCGCTGACCTAATTTCAGCAAATGAGTCCACTAACATTTACAACAGTTTGCTAGATATTACGGCTTCTACAGTTTGGGAGCTTGAAAACTTTCATCAAGTGCAGACTTATTTCGCGGTAAATTCCGGTTGGAGACCAAAGAATTTTCATCCCAAGACTAAGTTTGTCCCACAAGGAGAAGGCAATCTTGGGGAACGTCTGTGTCAGCTTCATACCAAAATATCCAATTCGTTTGAGAATGTTCTATTTTTAGGAAGTGACTTACCAACCTTACATACCCAAATTGTACTTCAGGCTGTTCAAAATTTGGTAAACTATGAAACCGTCATTGGACCGGCCACGGATGGCGGATTCTATCTTTTTGGTACACGTTCAAAGTTATGGATAAACAGGTGGCAAACGATAAAGTACAGTTTGCCGAGCACGCTTTCTCAAATTCGAATTCTTTTAGGGGAGGACAGCTGCTATTTTCTTAGGGAGCTAACCGATGTGGATGATTTAAAGAGCTTGGTTTGTTCTGTTGAGGAAGTGAGCGCGCTGCCAGTGCTCGAGGTTGAACATAGGGAATTTTTAAGAACTGCAAAAAATATTTTGGAAGACGCTTTCAAAGACCACTTGGGACTTAGAATTCCGGCAAATGAGCTCCGTCCATAATATACTGACTTCAATTCATCTATCGAACAGAGCCGAAGCCGATAAAGTCCAACAATTAGAATATTGGCAAAAAATCTCGAAAAAACACCCTCTTTTAGATAGCGCCGCGAACTGACTTGAACCTTGGCACTTGAAAAAATAATCGGTAAATATTGTTTATTTAGTTTATCCGAAGATATAACGTCATCCAAAAATCCATTTTGACTGATCTCCCCAAGAAGTTCTTTTTTAAAAAAGGGCGCATTGGTCCATACAAAATCTTTAAAAAATTGAGCGCGGATCCTGTTCAAGTAAAGGCTTTGCAATTTTAGGATCCAATTTGCCTGCGCGTATTCTTTTTGGAAGAATCCATAGGAGTATTCTTTATATTCTAGCGAGAAAAGCTGCCGCAAACACTGGTGGCTTAGTATAGAATCTGCACAACAAAGAAGAATCCAACGTCCCCGCGCCTGTGCAGCACCTTTTAAAAAAGAAGTTGCAATTGCAAGCGGCTTTTTTTCGGAATTTTCCACGAAATTTATCCATGGCACCGTTCGCAAAATCTCAGCTGTAGAGTCTGTGCTGCCAGAATCTGAAAATATAACTTCAAGCTTCCCTTGAAATTCTTGGGCCAGGCTTTCGCAATTTTTTAACAGCGACGGCAATATTAATTCTTCATTCAGGACAGGAATTACCAACGAAACCTGAGGTCTATTTGGTGTCATTCAAGTCCCAGTCGTAGGGAAGATATTTCAGATTTGAGCCTTCGGCAAAAACCCCATATTTTTTTAAAAACAAACGCACGTCGCCGAAATCTTCTTGAAACCAGTCAAATAGAGCAGAAACCTCAAGAACATTTTTTTCTTTTCGATATCGATTGCGCGAAGGGTCTTTTAGGAACTGTACCGTACTATCCGTTAGCTGAGCATCAAGTTGATCGGCATCAAATGCTTCGGCTCGTAAAGCTGGGCAACCAATCGAGGCACAGTTTAGAGCAAAATGAATACGAGGATCCATGAGTTCTGGGTTGCCCCGAATCCACTCATGTTCGATTCGATCTAAGTTCACCAATTGACCGCGAAGCTGAATAAAAGAAATTTTCCAAGGAGACCGAAAGACGCCCCCAATTGATTTGATCGACTTTAGCGGAAGATGTTCTTTTACGAGTGACACCGTGAATGCGTTGTATGCGTTTATAAGAAACGCGAGCTTTTCCTGTTTGGTAAATCTAATAAAGTCGGTGTCGGAAAGGCCCGAAAGACTTTTTAAATATAGTCCAAGCTTATCTGTATTTATATTTTGGTAGTCGATCGTAGATGAGGTTCTGTCAGAATTGTATTTAACATGGGACTTCAGCAGGTCACTCCAAACTGCGTGTCTGTGATCAAATCTCTGATCAAAACTCTGGTTAAAATTTGAAACACCAGGCTTTTGAATATCTGCAAAGTTCTTTTTTCTAATAGTTTCGTTGCTCTTCTCCAAAGCCGTTGTCACTACCGTTGCCGTCTTCCCGCCACCAATTGTAGGGCTTGCACCACCGCTCCCGCTTGAGCTGCCCGAGGCCGAAGTTACGGTCGGTGATATTATTAAAAATAAAGTCAATATAGGTTTCACTAAAAGAGGTTTCATCAAAAGTCCTTCTTGAAGGTTATTTGCGTTTTGTTTTCTTGAATATCTGCTGGCAGGTAATTCGATCCAGTTTTGTCATTCGCGTACGCCAATCGAAGTTCGTTGCCATTAATTTTAATCTTAGCTCCCAAAGATACAGACTGCGTATCATCGATGCGTTTTTCAACAGCAGCATTGTTTGTTAACACAGCTCCAATAAAACTTTTATACCTGTCACGTTCGTTTTTGTATATTACCTCTACTTCAAGAAGGCCTAGAAAAGGCAATCCCAAAAGTCCTTGGTAGCTTGTTCTGTTAAAGTCTAAAGCGCCCTGCACCCGATCTTTGTTCAAAAGGTAATTAAAATCGACGAGACCCTTGAATCCATCGAGCTCATAGCCCGTCGACAAATTTAAACCAGAGCTAGATTCGTGTGACAAATCCGCAGTGGTATTTACGAGTCCCTCTGTGAATCGGGCCCTTCTTGCTAGATACTTTCGATCAATGACTGAAAAAAGACTTTTAATCTTCCAACGATCTTCCCAAAACCGGG